>JACDDJ010000094.1:473-10680 GCA_013817065.1 Acidobacteriota bacterium | reverse complement strand
TTCGGCGACTTGCCGGGAGTGTGTTGATGTCCATTGCCTGCCGCCACTCTTATGCGGGCCCACAGCGGGAGACTCCACAGCCGTCCGATCAGGACGTCCGCGTAGCGTCATGATCGAACCGTCCGCCACTGAACGGAGCAGCACACACGCAGGCATCCAGCGGACGCGTGTTGCGAGGCAGTGCGACGTCGAGTCGGTTGCTCGCGCTGGTGATAGCCAACAACCCGGCGGATCGCTGTCTACCGTGTTGGATATGGTGTTGGCTACCCGACTCCGTGTCGACGGCCCTTTTCTTCAGAGGGTCCGTTCGCGCAACTGTCTGCAGGAGCGGCACTTGCGCTGCTGGTGCCATTCGCGCATGTCGGCGATGGGTGTGCCCTCGTGGGTCGGAGTCTGGGTCACCAGCAAGGGGGGAGCGACCCCCCATCCACGCGTCGGTCGCCACCCGCGCGTTCCGCGGCGCGGCTCCCCGTGGGGGTCGCTCCCCCCTTGCTGGTGTATTCAAGCGTCGATTGGCATGCGACGTCTCTGTTGCCGACATGCGCACGACGCCGGCCCACCGTCGACGCGGTGTGGTGATCTGAATCGGTCAACAAGAAGGAGTAGTTCATGTCCATCATCAAGCCACGCGCGAATCGTGTCCGAACCGTTCGGCACATGGCCAGGCTCCAGGAACCCAGTCGTGACGTGCTCGTTGAGTACGCCCGTTTCATCGGGGACACCCCCGACTACGTGCTGAATCAGCTGATTGACACGACGCTCGCCAAGGATCGTGACTTCATCGCGTGGCGTGCCGAGCACCCCGCCCCGCCATCAACCGAACATCCGCGCAGGGGAGCGGCCAGTCGCGCGGACGACCGCGTCTGAGCGCAATGGATCTTCCCATGCTGCATGAGCATCGGTTCCTGATCAGCGCGGCCGCGAGCGCGGGGCTCGGCGCGACCGGGCTCTGGGTCTGGCCGTTCCCCGCGGACGACGCCGTGCTGCGGTTGATCCACGTGGCGCACCCAACGCTCTGATCGGTCATGGCCTACGCCTATGCGACGCTCTGGTTCACGACGGTGTGGCTGGCGTGCAATGTCGTGACGTCACTGATGCACATCTTCGTCGGTCGGATCGGCCGGCAGACGATCAACCGGCCGCTCCCGCCGTACCCGGCACCGGGCACGAGAACAGACCTCTTCGTGATCCTGGGCGAGCAACACCACGCGAATGCGCCTGTGCGCACCACTGAGCCGCAGTGGCTCACTATTCCGGAGCGCGGCCTGTACACCGGAATGGCCATTGTGGGGGCGGTGGGCACGGGCAAGACCTCCGCCTGCATCTATCCCTATGCCGAGCAACTACTGGGCTTCGCGGCGGATGACGAGGCGCGCAAGCTCAGCGCGTTGATTCTTGAGGTGAAAGGGGACTTCTGCAGGCACGTGCAGGACATTCTGCAGCGTCACGGGCGTGCCGGCGACTATGTCGAGGTCAGTCTCACATCGCCGTACCGCTATAACCCACTGCACAACGATCTTGATGCCTACGCCTTGGCCTACGGCACTGCCACGCTGATGACCAATCTGTTCGGCCGCGGCAAGGAACTGTTTTGGCAGCAGGCGAGCACCAACCTTGTGAAGTTTGTGATCCTGCTGCATCAGACCCTTGACGACTACGTCACGCTCTTTCAAGTCTACGAACACGTCATCAACCCGGACAAGCTGCGCGCGCGGATTGCGGACGGAGACATGCGATTCAGATCCGGGAATCGCCGCCTCGTGGTCGATAAGCGTGCGCATGTCGACACCGCCGCGTTGTCGCCATGGTCGTGGCACGATGACAACGCACCCGGGATGGCGTGGTCCCGGTGGAACGCAGATCTAGAAGCGACCCTCACCTCGCTCAAGATCGCGTTCCAGACCGAGGAGGTACACCCCTCACCGACCGAGGCGCGCAAGCAGCAGCAGTTTGAGGCGGTGAAGCGCTGGTTCGAGGACGACTGGATGCGCATCGATCCCAAGCTGCGGACGTCCATCGTCGAAGGCATCAGTGTGTTTCTCTCGCTCTTCGACGACAACCCGAGCGTGAAGCACACCTTCTGCCCGCCCAAGACCCTCTACGATGCAGACGCGAATGCTGACGGACGCGACGGAATTGCGCTGCCGCCGATGGCACAGCTGATCGAGCAGGGGAAAGTGATCGCGCTCAATTTCCCGGTCGCCATGAACCCGGGACTCGCCCGGGCCATCGGCACGATGTTGAAACAGGACTTCCAGCGCGCCGTGCTCAACCGCTTTCCCCAGATGAGTGCCGAGCCGCACACCCCGGGGCGGCCGGTGCTGTTCCTGTGTGACGAATACCAAGCGTTCGCGACGACGGGCGAGAATGAACCCTCGGGCGATGAAAAATTCTTCTCGCTCGCGCGTCAAGCCCGCTGCATTCCCATCGTCGCCACGCAGAGCATCAGCTCGCTTCGGTCGGCGCTGACGGGCGAGTCGTGGCGGACCCTGTTGCAAGGCTTTCGCACCAAGATCTTTCTGTCACTCTCGGATGACTTCAGTGCGCGTATGGCTGCGGATCTCTGCGGGAAAGCTGAACGGCTCAAGGCCGGCTACACCTTGGCCGAAACGGGCCAAGACGCGCACGTCAGCCTACTCACCGGGCGCCCGACCGCTCACCGGTCCAGCGTCAGCGCGACGAAGACCTACACGCTCGTCCTCGACTACGTCTTCCAGCCGAAGATCTTTGCAGAGCTCCAGAACGCGCAAGCGATCGTGCTGCCCTACGACGGACTGAACCCTCAACCGCCCACCTACTGCTACCTCAAGCCGTACTACCTTGATGTGCAGACCAGTTACTTCGATCATTTGGCCGCAGGAGATCTCTAATGAGTTTTGACGTCATTCTTCCATTCCTCAGGCCGATAGCGCACTTGATCCAAGATCCTGACATCGCGGAAGTCATGGTAAACGCCTCGCGGCGTGTCTTCATCGAGCGTCAGGGCCGACTCGAGGAGGTGCCTGGCATCGCGCTCGACGAGCGCAACCTCAAAGTCGCCGTGAAGAACATCGCGCGTGCGCTCGGCGAGGATGTCTCAGAAGAGCGTCCGATCCTCGACTCGCGCCTGCCGGATGGTTCGCGCGTGGCCGCCGTGTTTCCACCGTGCAGCGTCGGCGGTACCACGCTGACCATTCGCAAGTTCCAGACGCACTTCTTCACGGGGGAGGAATTGGTGCGGATCGGGACGTTGACGCAGGAACTGCTCGTTCAGTTGCGCGCGATCATCGGCGGCCGCCAGAACATCTTGATCAGTGGCGGGACCAGCACAGGGAAGACGACGTTGCTCAATGCACTTAGCGCCTATATTCCTGACACCGAACGAGTTGTGATCATCGAAGACACTGCCGAACTCCAGATTGACAAACCCAACCTCGTCCGCTTCGAGGCGCGCCGCGCCCAGGCCGATCTCCCAGCCGTGTCCATTCGGGACCTTCTGAAAGCCACGCTCCGGCATCGTCCTGATCGCGTCGTGCTGGGTGAGGTCCGAGGAGGGGAGGCCTTTGATCTCGTTCAGGCGCTGAATACGGGCCACGGTGGGACGTTGTCAACGATTCACGCAAACTCGGCCTAACAGGCGCTCGCGCGACTGGCGTCCTGCGTGGTCCAGAGCGGCATCGAGTTGCCGTACGCAGCCGTTCGTCAGCAGATCGGCGACTCGATTCATTTCGTGCTCCACCTCGAGCGATCACACGGCCGTCGGGTGGTGACAGAGTTCCTGCGAATCGAGCATTATGACGCGCACCTCGACAAGTACCTGATGGACTTGGTACAAAATGAAGCTATTCACAGTGAGGTTGGGTTAGGCCGGCCGCCACTGTATCCCGGTGTCACCAGTGCCTGAACCGCGATAAGAGCGGGTTGAGCCGGCTCACCGCGATACTCCTGTCCATTTCGGCGACTAGTTGCGAGTCATGAGCGCCACCGCCACCGCGCATGATGGCACGGTGCTCGGCGGCATCAAGGGTTCCCTCGCTGCACTCGGCGGCTGCGCCGCCCTTGACACCGCCTACGCCCCGTGGCGGCTTGCATTTGTCGATGGCGCTCCAAGTCTCTGGATGCCTTTTGGGCGGGTAGGAAATGGTCCAGACACGTGACCTGCTGGTTGCGAATGAGCTCGCACTTCCAGAAACACCAGATTCCTTAATTTTTAGGAGCCTCGGATTGCAGATGTTGCACTTAGAGACGGTAACAAAACCGGCCGGATGACAGCATAGACCCCTTCTGGTTGGGCGCGGTAACGTCGGCGGTTTATGGCCGGCGTACTGTTGCCCGACGCATTGTGGGATCTGATCGAACCGCTCTTACCCGTTCCGCCGCCGCGACTGAACGGTGGACGGCCGCGCGTCCCTGACCGCGCCTGCCTCACTGGCATCCTGTTCGTCCTGCGTAGCGGGATTCCGTGACAGATGCTGCCGAAAGGAATTGGGCTGCGGGTCCGGCTTGACGTGTTGGCGACGCGTGCGCAATTGGCAGCGGACGGCCTCTGGGACTGATGCACTTCGCGCTTCTGAGTTGGCTCGCGCGCGACGGCGGCATCGATTGGTCCCGCGCCATCGTGGACAGTTGTTCGGTGCGTGCGGTGTGTGGCGGGACGCAGACCAATCCGAACCCCACCGACCGCGCCAAGCGCGGGAGCAAACGGGCATCTGATCTGTGATGGACAAGGCGTTCGCTGGCGGTCCGCCTCACCTGCGCCAACCGGGACGACTCACAAGAAGCCTTGGCCCTGGTCGATGCCATTCCACCCCTGCAAGGCGAGCGCGGCCGACCCCGGTGCCGGCCGGCCTCTGACACTCTCCCGGAAGCTGGCAGGGGTGTGTCTCGAATGAAAAGGGAAGCCTGACGCTGCTCGGACTGAAACTCAAATGCCGCTAATCGTTCCGAAGCGCCACCAGAGGGTCGGTTTTCATTGCGCGCCTCGCGGGCACCGCACACGCCGCCAGCGTGACGGCCGACAGCAGCGCAACCGCGCCGCCGAGCGCGACAGGATCCGCAGGCTCGACGCCGTACAGCAACGTCGACATGCCGCGGCCCATGGCGAGCGCCGCGGGGAGTCCCAGCGCAATGCCCATCGCCAGCAGCACCAGTCCGCGTCGAATGACCAAACCGAGCAGTCCTTGCGGTGTTGCGCCAAGCGCGAGCCGTACGCCGAACTCCTGCATGTGCTGCGCGACATAGAAGGCAAGGACGGCGAACAATCCAACCGCGGCAAGCACGAGCGCGATTGACGCGAACGCCGCGAGCAGCGATGTTTCGAGCCGGCGCTCCGCCGTCGATTCGCTCGCGAGTTCGTCGAGCGTGCGCACATTCATCAGCGGCATGTGGGCATCCAGCGCTCGCATGGCGGCCCGAAGCGCGGGCATCGCCGCCTCGGGATCCATGGACGTGCGCGCAGCCACATTCAGTCCCCGAAGCCACGTCGCCGCCAGATCATCCGGCAGCTGCGCGTAGGGCATCCACACCTCAGGCCTGGCCTCCTGATCCAGCCCGCCGTGACGGATGTCGGCAATCACCCCCACGATCGTGCGCCACGGATCGCTGGAGTCGGCGCCTCCCATCTTCACGCGCACGCCGAGCGGGCTGGCGCCACGCACGTATCGATTGGCGAAATCAGCGGTGACGACGACCACCGGCTGCGCCCGCTCCGTGTCACTCGGCAACAGGTCGCGCCCCTGCAGCAGCCGCGCGCCGATCGCCGTGCGATAGTGGCCGCTCACACCACGCACGCCCGCAATCGGCGGATCCTGTCCGGCCTCTACTGGCGAACCGTCGACGGTAAACGTGTTCTCGAGATTGTTGTCGGCCAGCGGCAGATGCGTCGTGAGGCCCGCGGCTTCGACAGCCGGCGCGGCCTCGAGCGCCTCCACGGTCCTGCCGGCAAATGCCTTCATGTCCGCGGCTCGAGGAAAGGCGCGATCGCCGATCACGAATCCGAACGTCATCGTCCGAGCGGTTTCGAAACCTTTGTCGGCTTTGCGCACGCGGTCGAAGCTGCGAAGCGCGAGCGCCGCACCCGCAAGCAGAACGACTGCCGCCGCGATCTGCGCGGCAATCAGGATGCCGCGCGTGCGCTGAACGGCGCGTCCCCCCGAAACGGTCCCGCGCGCACCGGCCAGGCCGGAGGCCGGCCCTTGGCGCGCGATGCTGAGCGCGGGCAGGACGCTGAAGAGCAAGCCAGAAACGAGCGTCAGTGCTGCGCCGAACGCCAGGAATCGCCAGTGGACCGAGATCTCCGCGGCGCGTGGAAGGCTTGCCGGCAGCTCCGAGGCGAGCGCGGCGACGCCCCATGCCGCGAGCGTCAGCCCGATAGCGCCGCCGATGATGAAAAGCACCAGCCCTTCGGTAGCCAGCTGGCGCACGAGACGGCCGCGGCTGGCGCCGATCGCAGCCCGCACGGAGAGCTCCCGTCCTCGCGCGCTGCCGCGCGCAATCGTGAGGCCGGCCACGTTGACGCACGCGATCAGCAACACGAAACCGACGGCGACGAGCACGATGACCAGGTTCTTCTGGGCGCCGGCGGTCATATCTTCGGCGAGGCCTGCCATGCCAATCGTCACCGTCGCATTGCTGTCGGCGTACGTATCGGAAAGGCGCTTGCCAACGACGGCCAGTTCCTGACGGGCAGACTCCTCGCGCACGCCGTCGCGTAGACGGGCCACCACGCGCAGATAGCGTGCGCTGCGGCTGATCGGCGGGCCGTCGGAGACGTTCCCCTTCGTCACGAGCGGCGTCATGAGCTGATAGGTCTCGGCCGGATATGTGAATGACGGCGGCATGACGCCAATGACAAGATACGGCTGTCCGTTGATCGACGAGGGCCGGCCAACGACCGATGGATCGCCCCCGAAATGGCGCATCCACAGCGCGTGCGTGAGGATGACGACGCGGTTCCGGCCCGCTTCGGTTTCGTTCGGTTGAAATCCACGGCCCAGCATCGGCTGCACGCCGAGCACCTCGAGCAGGCCCGGCGTGACCAGCTGCCCGAGCGCGAATTCAGGCTCGCCGCGCCCGGTCAGCGTAAAACCCGTGCCGACATGCGCCGCCATGCCGGAGAACGAGCTGGCCTGCTGCTGCCAGTCCAGAAAATTGAGTGCAGTGGCGCGCGTGCGGCCCACGTTGCCACGCGTGTTGATCTCGTACAGCGCGTAAAGCCGATCGGGCGCGGCGTAGGGCAGCGGCCGCAGCAGCACCGTATCGACGACCGCAAAGACGGCGGCCGTGGCGCCGACGCCGAGCGCGAGCGTCACGACGGCCGCGGCGGAGAACCCCGGCCGCTTTCGCATCTGCCGGACGGCGTAGCGCGTGTCGCTGCGGAGCGCATCCCACCAGGCCAGGCCGCGCGCATCGCGGCACGCTTCGCCAAGTTGCGGGACCTGGCCGACTTCCAGGAGCGCCGCGCGTCTTGCTTCGTCATCCGACATCCCCGTCGCGCGATTGGCGGCAATCTGACGTTCGAGGTGCGCCGCGATCTCCTCGCGCGCCTCATCGTCGAGCCGGTCGCCGGAGAGAAGAGAACGGAGCCGGTAGCCTATGACGCGTAGCACTCGCATGTTTTTCTTCTTTCGTCTTGAGTCGTCTAGAGCTCCGACGCCTTCGCTACCATCGTGATGGCGGTCGACAGCCGATCCCAGCTCTCGAGCTCGCGCGCGAGACGTTTCTCTCCGGCACGCGTCAGCGAGTAGTACTTGGCGCGCCGGTTGTTGTCGGACGTGTCCCACGCCGACCTGATGAAGGCCTGATGTTCGAGCTTGTGCAGCGCAGGGTAGAGGGAGCCCTGCTGCACCTTCAGCACGTCCTGCGAGAGCAACCGGATGCGCTGCGCAATCGCCCAGCCATGCATCGGTTCGAGGGCGATGGTCTTCAGAATCAGCAGATCCAATGTGCCTTGAACGAGATCGGTCGGACGGCTCATGGCGCTCCCTATGGTTACCGACAGGAAACTATCATTGCTCTTGTAGATAAGCAAGGGGAAGATATATTGATCAGCAGGCTCAGGTCACCGGCACGGCGCCCGGGTAGTTCAGAGCGAAACGGTCAGCCTACTCGGACCGCGCCCTCGCTGCGCAGAGTAGATGCCCGTCGGCGGGACGGAAACCCAGCGTCTCCAGGAGGTCCTTGGCGATCTTCCCCCGGTTACACCCTTGGAAAACGGAAGCGCCCTAAGCCTTGCGCGCGAAGTTGAGATAGCAGTTGCGTCAGCCGGGCTCCCCCGTCCTCCATGAGGGTGCGGAAGGCCACTCCCAGCACGTCTGCGGGTGATCCCCTTCAAGCAGACCGATGGCCGCGAGGTCATCGACGGTCCCGGGGATCCTGAACCCCGCGCCTGCCCTGACCGAGCCCGGAACTCATCGCGAGCCGAAGGGTGCCAGCCGTAGTCGGTCAGGACCGGATCACCTGATCCAGTCCTGTGGATCACCGCTCCACGGCGTCGGCCCGTTCGACCCGCTGTCGGTCGTCGCGGCGGTGTGTCTGGTGGCGGGCGCGACGGCTCTGGCCTCATGGATCCCCGCCCGACGCGCCGCCCGCATCGATCCGGTCACGGCTCTGAGGAGTCACTGACGGGAGTTACATCAGCACTTCGTGAGGAACGTACGGCTCCTCGAGCCGGCGAAGACGAGAGGAAAAACATTGCGGAGCCATCGGCGAGGTCGGAGTGCACGGGGTGCCACTCGTGCTCATAGTGCCATTTCATCGGCTTCGTCCCCAACACCCCAACATCCTCCTTCGGACAACCCCGATCCGTGATCACTGGGGTGCTCCCGTCCACCTCGCGGACCTTCTGGCGCACCAGAGATGCAGCCGCCGCCGTCGTCCCCCCGTCGGTGCGGACCACGAATGTGAGACCACGTGCCCAAGCCGTCACAAACGATGCCGGCAGCTGCGGGTAAAGGCAGCAGCACTTCTGGTCGCGCGCCGACGCATGCGTTCTTAACCCTCAATTGCTCGTCCGCCACTCGCCGCATCGCCTGCAGGCCGTAGGAAAGCCGTGACTTCACCGTGCCGAGCGGGATGCCCAGCACCGCGGCAATCTCGTCGAGGGACAGATCGTCCAGATAGTGCAGGACGATCACCGCGCGGCTGCGCGGGGTCACGCCCGCGAGCAGTGCCGGAATTTCGTCTGCCCGCGGCGGCGTCGCCGGCCGCTCTGGCGGAGCGACAGCGTCGAGCTCCTCATGCGACTGAACCCGCCACACCCGGCGCTCCCGGGTCACGTGCTTCAGCGCCGCGCGCGTGGCGATCCGGTAGATCCAGGGTTTGAAAGCGCCTGGATCGTTAAGCCATGTCAGTTTGCGCGCGACGGTCCAGAGCACGCCCTGCAACACGTCCTCGCTGGCCTCGCCCGCGATGCGGCGCAGCAGCGGCGTGATCTGCCTGGAGGCTTCGATCAGCACCTCTTCGAGGGCCTGCCGGTCGCCCGCCTGCGCCCTGAGGATGACCCACGGCAGATCGCTCGTTTCTCGCGTCACGGCCTTTCACCTTCTAAGAGCCGCGGGAGTGCCGAAAGGTTCGAATCGGGGATGGTTGCCGTCGGCGTGGCGAGAATCGCCCGGTCCGCAAGGGCTGAGGCCCCGCATTGGCCGGGCGGCGAAGTGAGCGAGGCCGGACGGTCGTCAGCCGCCCCTCGCTGCGACACACCAACGCCGTTCACGCCGCGCCGCGGCGCCCGGGGCTGGGGATGCCATGAAGACGGTCCGCACACCGTGCGGGCAGGGCCAAAACTAGACGGCGTACCTGTACCAGCCGATGATCGCCAGCATGGCGCCGACAGCCACGAGCAACCCGAGCAGGAAGCGATTGATCCCGTCAGTCTGTTGGATCACGTTTCACCTCGTACGGCATTAGACACCGGAAGCGGCCTGACGGCACTTCAGGTCCAGAGGTAAGCCGGGCGACTTGGCGCATTCGTAATCCATCTCTCCTCCTGACAGTCAAGATGTGCTCGGGCATGCTAGCGGCCATGTCCGGGATGTCGCGAGACGTGGTGCAGGGCACGCTCGACATGCTGATCCTCAGGAGCCTCAGCCTCGAACCGATGCACGGTTTTGGCATCGTGAAGCGCATCGAGCAGGTCAGCCAGGGCGTCTTCAAGGTCAATCCCGGCTCTCTGCTGGTTGCTCTGCGACGGCTCGAGCGGCAGGGACTGCTCGGGGGCGACTGGCTAATG
>JACDDJ010000094.1:0-463 GCA_013817065.1 Acidobacteriota bacterium | reverse complement strand
CGGGCGCGTGTTTACAAACTGACCGCCGCCGGCCGGAAACAATTGCAATCCAGCACGCGCGAATGGCGGCTCCGCAGCGATGCAATCGCGCGGCTTCTCGAGGGGTGATGGTGATGCGAACGCTGCGCTCGCTCGTGGCTGGGATTCGTGCCTTGCGCGGCCCAATCGACCCGAGCGCCGACGTCGCGGATGAACTGCGCGATTTTCAAGAGCGGCACACCGCGGAGCTCCTCGAACGCGGAGTACCGGTTGAAGAGGCTGAGCGTCAAGGCAAGGCGCTGGTCGGAAGCCTCGCCGCCCGCACCGAGGAGGTCCGGTCTGCAGCCGGGAGACGGGCATCGAGACGGTCGTTCGGGACGCTCGCTATGCATGCCGGATGTTGCGGCGCAATCCGGGATTCACCCTGACAGCGCTCGTCACCCTGGCGCTCGGTCTCGGTGTCAACGCAAGCATCTCATCCCTC
>JACDDJ010000650.1 GCA_013817065.1 Acidobacteriota bacterium | reverse complement strand
TTCGCGAGCAGCTCATGCGACGCGGGGCTCCCGCGGAAGCGCTGACGGCAGCCGCGTTGTTTGCAGACGAGGATGCCGTCGCGGTCGTCACCGGTCAGCAGGCCGGCGCCTTCGGTGGCCCGCTCTACACCGTGCTCAAGGCGGTCACGACGATTCAACTGGCACGCCGCACGTCCGCTGAGCACGGCATCCCGGTCGTGCCTGTCTTCTGGGTCGAAGCGGAAGATCACGACTGGGCCGAAGTTCGATCCACAACGGTACTCGACGGCGAGCTGCAGCCGAAGGAAATTACGCTGCCGGACCCACGCGGCGCCGGCGAAGTGCCCGTCGGCGCGTTGACGCTCGACGCGACCGGCGATTCGCTGGACGCGCTGGTGAGCGCGCTCGCCGCGACAGATTTTACTGAGTGGGTCTCGACCACCCTGCGGGCCGCCTATGCGAACGGCATGGGCGCCGGCACCGCCTTCGCTCGTCTGCTCGATGCCGTCCTCGGCAAATACGGACTCGTGGTGTTCGAGTCGAATGACGCCGCTGCAAAACCGCTCGTCGCCGACATCTTCGCCCGCGAGCTGCAGTTCCCCGGCCGGACCTCGTCCCTCGCGAGCGCTGCCGGCGCGCAACTGCTGGCGCTGGGCCATCAACCGCAGGTGACGCCAGCCCCAGATGCGATCGCGCTCTTTCGGATGGACCCGAAGCGTCGGTTGCTGAGGCGGGAGGGAAGCGGGTTCGCGGCCGGTGACGATCACTTCGACGCGGCCGCCATCGTCGCGGAGGCGGTGGATCACCCGGCGCGGTTCAGCCCGAATGTCCTGCTGCGGCCGATCGTCCAGGACGCGATCTTCCCGACCATCTGTTACGTCGCCGGTCCGAGCGAGCTCGCCTATCTCGGGCAGTTACGGGGCGTCTACGAGCACTTCGGCATCCCCATGCCGCTCGTCCACCAGCGCGCCAGCGCAACTCTACTTGACTCCGCCGCCTCGCGTTTCCTCGCCAAATACGACGTTCCCTTTCAGGACCTGCAGCGCCGCGACGACGCGACGCTCAATCGCCTGCTGCAGGCGCAGCTTCCGAAGGAGGTGGACGAGGCGCTGGCTGGAGCCGCCCGGCAGCTGCAGCGCGCCATGGAGCGCGTCATCGGCGTCCTGCCGGCCGTCGATCCGACACTCGCCGGTGCCGCGAAGACAACGCTGGGAAAAATGGAACACGACCTGGCCGCTTTGCAAAACAAGGTGATCCAGGCGGCGAAGAAGCGCGACGAGACGTTGCGACGGCAGTTCAGCCGGGCGCAAGCGCAGATATTCCCGTCAGGACAGCCGCAGGAGCGAACACTGGGGATGGTCTTCTTCCTGAATCGCTACGGCCCGGCACTGGCGGATCGACTGATCGAGGAACTGCCGCTCGAGAGCGGGCACTACCTGATCACTCTGTAACGATTCCATTTTCCATTTTCCATCCCGTCAGGGAAGGCCGTCATCGTTCAGCCGTCCGCTCCCCGACGAGTTGCTCGTAGAACTGTTCGTACATTGGGACGACGAGATCCGCGCAGAAGCGATCCTTCACCGCCGCCCGCCCTTCGGCCGCGAAACTGCGATGCATCTCGGGATCGCGTAGCAGGCGAATCCCACTCTCCCCCATCCCCGCGAGATCCTCCGGTACATGCAGGAAACCGGTGACACCGTGTTCCACGACTTCGTGGAGCCCGCCGACGCGGGAGGCAATTACGGGTACCTCGCAAGCCATCGCTTCGAGTGCGGCAAGGCCGAAGCTCTCCTGCTCTGACGGCAACAGGAACAGATCGGCGATGGAGAGGAGCGCGAGCACCTGGTCCTGCTCGCCGAGCGCCTCGACGCGCCCGTGGACGCCGAGCCGGCGGGCAGTGTCGAGCGCGTCGCCGAGATCCGGGCCATCGCCGACGAGCAGCAGCCGGGACGGCACCTGTTCCGCGATCCGCGCGAACACCTCGACGACCGCCCGCGCGCGCTTGACCGGACGGAAGTTGGACACGTGCATCACCAGCTTCTCGCAGCCAGGCGGGCAATACCGGGCGCGCAGCGCCGGGTTGTAGACGCGCCGGTGCACCTTGCAGTCGAGGAAGTTCGGGATCACGGTGATGTCGCGCTCGACCGCAAGCGTCCGGTAGGTGTCGGCCTTCAGGCTCTCGGACACCGCGGTCACGCCGTCGGACTGCGCGATCGAGAACGCCACGGTTTCTGAGTACGAGCGGTCGCTGCCGACCAGTGTGATGTCGGTCCCGTGCAACGTCGTGATGATGCGCGGCACCCGCTGCACGTCCGACGACGCAAGCATGATCTGCTTGGCAAGGTAGGCGGCAGTCGCATGAGGCACGGCATAGTGCGCATGGACGATATCGAGCTTGAACTCACGCGCGACCTGAACGATCCGGGTGGCGAGTGAGATGAGGTACTGGGGTTCGCGAAAGAGCGGATAGGCGGGGGTGTTGACGCGGTGAAAGCACAGGCCGGGTTGATACTCACCGAGCCGAAACGGCGGATCCGCGCTGAGCAGGTGCACCTCGTGGCCGCGGTCGGCCAGCGATTTGGCCAGTTCGGTCGCCAGGATTCCGCTGCCGCCGACCGATGCGTAACACACGATACCTACGTTCATCAGCGGCTCTGGTCGCTGAAAAGATCGGCGCGCAGCATTGGCTCGCGAACCACCACGCCCTCTGCGAAGGCGACGCCAGTGAGGGCGCCGAGTCTCGCATCCCGACTCTCGATCAGCTGGCGAAAGGTTGATCCTGTCAATCGCGTCGCGACACTGTCGAAGCCTGACGGCGTGAACTGGCTCCCGTGACATGCGAGCGCCTGCCGCTTCTTGTCGTAGACCTGCGATACGTCCAGCCCAAACGACACCGGGGCGTCGTCGTTGATGAAGTAGTAGCAGACGCGTTCCGGCTTCCAGTGAGGTGTGGCGGGCTCGAAGCGGCGCAACCCGGCCTTGAACACGGCCCGGCTCAACGTCTCGCTCGCGGCGCGATGGTCGGGGTGCCGGTCGTTCCAGTAGGGGATGGCCACAACTCGCGGCTGTGCCGAGCGGACCAGGCGAACGACGTCACTGACATGGTCGGCGGTTTCGTAGATGCCGCCATCGGGCCAT
>JACDDJ010000649.1 GCA_013817065.1 Acidobacteriota bacterium | reverse complement strand
GTCCTCTACCACTGCGGACCCGTGGTGAAGAAGCATGCGGAGCAGCCCGGGCCGGTCGGCGAGGGCTGGGCAGTGACCGCCGCCGGTCCCACGACCAGCATCCGCGAGGAGCCGTACCAGGCGGACATCATCAGGAAGTTTGGCGTCCGCGTGGTCGTCGGCAAGGGTGGTATGGGGGCGAAGACACTCGCCGGCCTGAAGGAATCAGGTGCCGTGTACCTGAACGCCATCGGTGGAGCGGCGCAGTTCTACGCCCGCTGCATCGAGCGCGTCGAGGGTGTGTCGCACATGGAGTTCGGGACCCCGGAAGCGATGTGGCACCTGCAGGTCCGCGACTTTCCGGCCATCGTCACGATGGACTCGCACGGCAACAGTCTGCACAAGGACGTCGAGGATGAGTCCGCCAAGGTGCTCGCCGGTCTGCGTCGGGCCTAGCGGCACCCTTCGCGCGTTCTGTTGATCGCTAGTCGGTCATCGCGTCGGTGAACAGACGTTTCAATTCGGCGGCAGCGGTGCTCGCATTTTTAAAATGCAGCCGCAGTACACGCCGGCCGTGCGCCTCGAGCGCCTGCACGTCTCCGAGTGCCTGTGCGCGCTTCAACACTGCGAACGAGTAGTCAGCCTCCGGGATCGGCGTCGCGCTCTCGTCGTCCGCCGTCAGGACGAACGCTACGCAGGTGTTGGGTCCGCCCTTGTGATACTGACCTGTCGAGTGCAGGTAGCGTGGACCCACACCGAAGGTGCTTGCGGCTTTGATTCGCGCTCGAATCGCCACGCGGATCTCGGCCACCGCGTCCTCGATCTCGCTCGTCCCAGGGAGATACGACAGGAACGCGACGTAATCGTCCGGGCGAATGGACGCCAGCGTTTGCCGCACCGCCGCGGCCGACGGCGCTCCCGGCTGGTCATCGAAGCGGCCCTTCGCCGCATACGCGGCAAGCAGCGCCGTGGTTTTCTCCTTCGCCTCGGACACGTTGGGCTCGTCGAACGGGTTCAGCCCGAGCGCGGCACCCGCTACCGCGGTAGCAAATTCCCAGCGGAAGAACTCGGCGCCGAGTCCGTCGTGCCGCATCGAAAGGCGCAGCACCGGGTGGCCCGCGGCTTCGAGCGCGCTCAAGCGCCCTTCGTCCGGCTGATCCGACTCGGAAGCCACCGACACGAAGGCGCGGTCGTTGCCATAGTCCTGCGGATGTCCGAGCGGTTCGTCGACCACCGGCAGGGATCCCTTGCCGTGTTTGCCGGTGCTCTCGGCGACCAGTTGCTCGATCCATAGACCGAGCGCCGCAAAGGACGGCGCGAGCGCAACTGTGAGTTTGTCGCGGCCTTCGAGCGCTGCGGCCCCGATGAAGGCGCCAAGTTCCAGGCCCGCATTGGTGTGATTGTGCTGTCGGCAGCCTTCTGCCATTGCGGCGCCGCCGGCAAGGAGGGCGTCGACAGGGGCGCCGATGACGGCCGCCGGGACCAGGCCGAACAATGACAGCGCCGAGAATCGGCCGCCGATGTCAGGCGGATTGATGAAGATCTCGCGATAGCCGCGCTGTTCGGCCAGCGACTGGAGTGCCGTGCCTGGATCCGTGATCGCGACGAAGTGCCGTCCGGCCTCTGCACCCCGTGCCTCGCTCATCTTCGACCAGAAGAAGCGCTCCATTGAGGCGACCTCCACCGTGCCGCCGCTCTTGCTGGCAACGATGAAGAGGGTGCGCGCGGGATTCATTCGTGCTGCAGCGGCGGTGAGCGTCTGCTCGTCCGTGGTGTCGAGCACGTAGAGCTGCGGATGACCCTCGGCCACGCCGAAGACCGCTCGCAGCACTTCGGCGCAGAGGCTGCTGCCGCCCATACCGAGCAGGCACGCGGCTTCGAACTTCTCATCCCGCACCTGCTCCCGCAGGCGGTGGACTGCCGGCATGTGCGGCTTCATCGTCGTGCCGACGTCGAGCCATCCGAGCCGTGACTCGATCGATTTCGCGTCCGCGCTCCCAGGCGCCGCCTTCCAGGTGGACGGATCGCGTTTCCAGATCTTCTCGACGACTTCGTCGTGCAGCAGGCGGTCGGATAGGGTTTTCATCTCAGACGGTTCTCCGGTTGATGACGAGCAGCCGCGGTTCAGTCATTTCCTCGATGGTGTATTTGGGTCCTTCGCGCCCGAGGCCCGAATCCTTCACGCCTCCGTACGGCATATGGTCGATGCGCCAGGTCGGGACGTCATTCACGAGAACGCCGCCAGCTTCGATGGTATCGAAGGCCTGCAGCGACCGCTCCAGGCTCGCGGTGAAGACGCCGGCCTGCAGTCCGTAGGTCGAACGATTCACTTCCTCGAGCGCGCTCTCGAAAGAGGAGAAGCGAGCGACGATGACGACCGGCGCAAACACTTCTTCGGCGCACACGCGTGCGTCGGCAGGAACGTCTGTCAGGACGGTGGGCGCATACAGCGCACCGCCGAGCCGCTTTCCACCGGTGAGCGCCCGCGCGCCTCGCGCGACCGCTTCACGCACCCAGGTGTCGATCCGCTCGGCTTCACGCTCCTCGATCATCGGCCCGACATCAGTCGCGGGATCCAGCGGATCACCAACTTTTAACCCGTCTACCAGCTTCACGAGGGCGGACGTGAAGTCATCGAAGACGCGATCGTGGACGTACACGCGCTGGACCGAGATGCAGCTCTGACCCGCGAAGCCGAATCCGCCGGCGGCGACGCGTGCGGCCGCGAAGCCGATGTCGGCGGTGTCATCGACGATCACGCCGGCATTGCCGCCGAGTTCCAGGACGACGCGCTTCTTGCCGGCGCGCGCCTTCATGCCCCAACCCACCGTCGACGACCCGGTGAAGGTCAGCAGCTTGAATCGTTCGTCGGTGACGAGGCGATCACCGGTCGTCCGCGCCATCGGCAGCACGCTGACCGCGGGCGCCGGAAGGCCGGCGCGGATCAGGATGTCAGCCAGCGTGATCGCTGAGAGAGGTGTCCTGGTCGCCGGTTTCAAGACGATTGGATTGCCGGCGGCAACGGCCGGCGCGATCTTATGTGTGGTCAGGTTCAACGGGAAGTTGAACGGGGAGATGGCCGCGACCGGTCCAACCGGCACGCGCTTCACAATCGCCAGTCGCCCGGCGCCGTGTGGTGC
>JACDDJ010000093.1:9554-10693 GCA_013817065.1 Acidobacteriota bacterium | reverse complement strand
TCTCGAATCGAGGAGGCGCGGGCACAGTTGAGAACGCCGCGCGACGTCGCGGAGTACCTGCTGCCGCAATTCGGCAGTCGGCCGGTGGAGCAGTTCGGGGTGCTCTCGCTCGACACGAAGCACCGCGTGCTGCGTGCCTCGGTGCTGTCGGTCGGCACGCTCGACACCAGCGTGGTGCATCCGCGCGAGGTGTTCCGCGAGGCCGCCTCCGCCGGCGCGGCGGCCGTGGTGGTGTTTCACAATCACCCCTCGGGTGATCCGGAGCCGAGCGAGGACGACATCCGGCTGACCGAGCGGCTGGTGGCGGCCGGGATCCTGATGGGGATGGAAGTTCTGGATCACGTCATCCTCGCAGACGTGAAGTATTTCAGTTTTCGCGAGCATAGAAGGTGTTGACGGTTGGCAAAGACGCTGTATCTGGACTGTTTTTCCGGCGCCTCGGGCGACATGATCCTGGGCGCGCTGCTCGACCTCGGTCTTCCGCTCGATGACCTGCGCGGTGCCCTCGGCAGCCTCGCGGTCGATCTCGGCGGCGTCTCGTCCCACCGCGTCCTGCGCGCCGGCGTCTCCGCCACCAAGTTCGTGGTGGGGGAGCAGAAGCCGCACGCTCATGAAGGCACCCCGCACCCTCATGATCACGAACGGCACTCTCATGCACACAGTCATGATCATGGACCGCACCCTCACGATCACAGTCATAGTCACCATTCTCTAAAAGAGATCACCGCCGCCATCAACCGGTCGGCGCTCTCGGCCGACGCCCGGCAGCGCGCGACGCACTTGTTCGAGCGCCTCGCCGAAGCCGAGTCGGCGATTCATAACGTGCCGGTGGAGCGGATCCACCTGCACGAAGTTGGCGCGGTTGATTCGATCGTGGATATCGTCGGGGCCGTGTACGGACTCGAGCAACTGGGCGCGGACCGGATCGTCTCGTCCCCGTTGAACCTTGGCGGCGGAACGGTGCAGTGCGAACACGGCATCTTCCCGGTGCCCGCACCTGCCACCGCGCGGCTGCTGCAAGGTGTCCCGGTGTATTCGGGCGGCGTCCAGATGGAGCTGGTGACACCCACTGGCGCACTGCTGGTCACCGGCTATGCCGACTCCTACGGTCCGATGCCCGGAATGACGATGGATCGGAT
>JACDDJ010000093.1:0-9544 GCA_013817065.1 Acidobacteriota bacterium | reverse complement strand
GCGGGCGATCGCGATCCGCAGCGCTATCCGAATGTGCTGCGGATGGTGGTGGGTGAATCAGCCGAGGCTGGTCACGCGCGCAGGGTCGTCGAGATCCTGTGCGAGATTGACGATATGAACCCGCAGCTGTTCGGCCCGCTGATGGACCGCCTGCACCACGAGGGTGCGCTGGACGTGTTCTATGCGCCCGTACACATGAAGAAGAACCGTCCCGGCATTCTCGTCACGGTCCTGGCGCGACCTGAGGACCGGCAGCGGTTGTCCGGGATCCTGTTCGCCGAGACCACGACGATTGGCGTCCGCTACCAGGAGATGATGCGTGAATGCCTCGATCGAGAGATCGTCGAGGTCGAGACCGCCGCCGGGATGGTCCGCTTCAAGGTGGCGCGGCGCGACGGCCAGGTGCTGAACGCCGCTCCGGAGTTCGATGACTGTGCCCGCATTGCCGCGGCGCGCGGCTTGCCTGTCAAGGACGTGCAGGCGCTCGCGCTGACGGCCTGGATGAACCGCATCAAGTGACTAAGCCGCGTTTCTACATCACGACTGCGATCGATTACGTGAACAGCCGGCCGCATCTCGGGACGGCGTACGAGAAGATCGCCGCCGACGTCATCGCCCGCTACAAGCGGCTCGCCGGTTTCGAGACCCGCTTCGTCATGGGCAACGACGAGCATTCGCAGAATGTCTTCAAGAAGGCCCGCGAGACCGGTGAGGACCCGCTCGCGTACTGCGACCGCATGGCGCGTGAGTTCCTCGACGTCTGGGCGCGACTCGACTTGTCGTTCGACGACTTCATCCGCACGACCGAGCCGCGCCACAAAGCCGGCGTGCAGGAGCTCGTCCGGCGGATGACCGCGGCCGGGGATATTTACGAAGGGCACTACGAGGGCGGGTACTGCGTCTCGTGCGAGGCCTTCAAGCAGGAGAAGGATCTCGTCGATGGTCTGTGTCCGATCCACCGGACGAAGCCGGACTGGATCCGCGAGAAGAACTACTTCTTCCGTCTCTCCAAGTACACCGCGCCGCTGCTCGAACACTTCCACGCCCAGCCGGAATTCCTCGTGCCTGACATCCGGCGCAACGAGATCCTGCGTCTCCTCGAAGGCGGGCTCGACGACATCTCGGTCAGCCGCGCCGGCCAGGCGTGGGGCATCCCGATGCCCGACGACCCGGGCAGCGTCATCTACGTGTGGGTGGACGCGCTGATCAACTACGCCACGGCGGTAGGCTTCGGGACCGATCAGGCTCTCTTCGACACGTGGTGGCCAGCGGACCTGCACGTCATCGGCAAGGACATCACCCGATTCCACTGTGTGATCTGGCCCGCGATGTTGATGAGCGCCGGCCTCCCGGTACCAAAGCAGGTGTTCGGTCATGGCTGGGTACATTTCCGCGGCGAGAAGATGAGCAAGTCGCTCGGGACGGCCGTGGAACCGCTCGACGCCGCGCAGAAGTTCGGGCCCGATCCGTTGCGGCTCTACCTGGTGAAAGAGATCGCCTTCGGCAGCGACGGGGATTTCACGTGGGAGCGCTTCGAGGAGCGCTATAACGTCGACCTCGCCAACAATCTCGGCAACCTGGTGAGCCGGGTCGCGACAATGGCCGAGAAGTACCGGAACGGAGAGTTGAGCCCGGCCGAAGCACCTGGCCGGCTGGCCGGGGTTGCCGGGTCGGCACTCGCCGACTATCGCACGCACATGGACGCCTTCGCCCTCGAGGCCGGCGCCGCCGCCGCGTTCCGGATCATCGATGCGGCCAACGAGTACATCGCGAGCACGGAGCCGTGGACCCTGGCGCGAGACCCCGGCCAGGCGACGCGCCTGGCCCAGGTGCTGTTCGATCTCGCCGAGGCGCTGCGCGTGGCGGGCGTGCTGCTGCTCCCGATCATGCCGCGATCGGCCGCCGAAATTCTGCGCCGCGTCGGCGAGCGGACACCGCCGGAGCAACTGACTCTCGACGCCGCGAAGTGGCGCAACGAGGCTACCCGAACGATTATCAAAGGCGCCGCCATGTGGCCGCGCGTCGAGACAACAGAGTCCAGGAGCAAACAGGTGGAAGAGAAGACTGCACCGGCACCCTCAGCGTCAGTTCCCGCGGCACCCTCAGCGTCAGGTGCCCCCGCACCCTCTGCGCCAGGAGCCGCACCCGCAGCGTCAGGTGCCCCCGCACCCTCAGCGTCAGTTCCCGCGGCACCCTCAGCGTCAGGTGCCCCCGCACCCTCATCGTCAAGTGCCCCCGCACCCTCAGCGGGAGCGCCCCCGGCACCCTCATCGTCAGGTGCCCCATCGTCAGCACCGGGCACCGAGAAGATCTCAATCGAGGACTTTATGAAGGTCGACCTGCGCGTGGCGAAGGTGCTGACTGCCGAGAAGGTCCCGAACTCCCGCAAGCTGGTGAAGCTGTCTATCGACCTCGGCACCGAGCAGCGGACGCTGGTGGCGGGGATTGCCGAGGCCTACGAGCCGGAACAACTCGTCGGGCGTACGATCGTGATGGTCTTCAACCTGAAACCGGCAAAGCTGATGGGGATCGAATCGAATGGCATGGTGCTCGCCGCGAGTCCTGACGGCGGGAAGCCAACGCTCGTCGGTTTCGATGCCGATATCCCGCTCGGCACGCGCGTCAGGTAGTCGTGCTCGACAGTCACTGCCATCTCGCCGGTGAAGAGTTCGCGACTGATCTGCAAGAGGTAGCGGCGCGGGCGTGTGAGGCTGGCGTCAAGACGGCGCTCTGCATCCTGGCCGCGGAGGACGGGCTGGAAGTGGCGCGTGCGCCCGAGGTTCGAACCGCGTGGGGTGACGGGCTGCATTTCGCCACCGGCATCCATCCGCATCACGCCGGCCTGTTCGCCGGCGACATGCCGCGCGCGGTTCGAATCGTGGAGGAGGCAATCACCGCTTCCAATGCGTGCGCGATCGGCGAGATCGGTCTCGATTATCACTACGACTTCTCGCCGCGAGACGTCCAGCAGGAGGTATTCCGCGCACAGATCCGGCTCGCCCGGCGACTCGAGCGGCCCATCATCATTCACACCCGCGAAGCGACCGACGACACCTTCGCAATCATCAGAGAGGAAGCCGAGGAAGCCGGGAACGGCG
The DNA here is from genome assembly GCA_013817065.1 of Acidobacteriota bacterium. Taxonomy (GTDB): domain Bacteria; phylum Acidobacteriota; class Vicinamibacteria; order Vicinamibacterales; family 2-12-FULL-66-21; genus JACDCA01. The sequence goes on along the minus strand of JACDDJ010000093.1, from coordinate 6,446 downwards.
GCCGGGCCGTCCGCGGGGTGTTCCACTGCTTCACGGGTGACGTAGAGATGGCCAGGCGCGCGCTTGCCATCGACTTCTACCTCTCATACGCCGGCATCCTGACCTTTCCCAAGGCCGAGAGCCTTCGCGGTGCGGCGCGGATCACGCCGATCGATCGCCTGCTGAGCGAAACCGACGCGCCGTATCTGGCGCCGGTGCCGTTTCGTGGCAAGCGGAACGAGCCCGCGTATGTGACGCGGGTGGTGCAGACGCTCGCCGACCTGCACGGTCAAACGCCCTCGGCCATGGCTGAGCACATTGCGGTGAACTTCACCCGGCTGTTCGGCCGATGACGCGGCGCGCAACCGCGCAGGCTCACGTCTCGCTAATCGGTGTAACTGCAATGGCTTAGCGCGTTGACACTACCTGAGAAAAACCGGTATTGTGAGTCCGAGCCAATCAATTCGCACCCCTTGACCGATACAGCGCAGAAAGCAGCCGCCGCAGATCTTGCCCAGATCTTCGAGCCGATCCGCGAGGAGCTCGAAGCTGTCGAGCAGGAGTTCGTACAGCACATCCAGTCGCGCGTCGCGCTGATCCCCGAAATGGGCCGCTACATCCAGAAGAGCGGCGGGAAGCGCGTTCGTCCGGCCGTGCTGCTGATGTCGGCACGGCTGAGCGGCTACACCGGCGATCGCGCCGTGCTGTATGCGGCGGTGGTCGAGTTCATTCACACCGCGACGCTGGTCCACGACGACATCATCGACGGCGCCGATATGCGCCGCGGACGGCTGGCCGCACATTCGCGGTGGGGCAACGACATCACCGTCCTGCTCGGCGACTACCTCTACATCAAGTCGATGGCGCTGGCGCTGACCCATGATTCACTCGATCTGGTGCGGCTCCTCTGTGACGTCACGCTGCGGATGATCGAGGGCGAGCTGTATCAGCTCACCAAGGCCGGTGACGTCGACATTGCCGAAGAGGAGCACTTCGAAATCATCCGGCGGAAGACCGCATTTCTGTTCGGCGGTTGCGCGCAGATCGGCGGGCTGCTTGGCAACGTCGGTACGGATCGCGAGGCGGCACTGCGGGAATACGGCTTCAACCTCGGCGTCGCATTCCAGCTGGTTGACGACTTGCTCGACTACACCGCCGACCAGGAGGCGCTGGGTAAGCCCATCGGCGGTGACCTCCGCGAAGGCAAGGTCACGCTTCCGATCATCATCCTGCGCGAGCGGGCGGGAGAAGAGGCCTACTCGCTCGTCCGCACCATCGTTGCAGAGCGAGCCGTGACGCCCGAGCAATGGCGTGAGGTGCTGCGGCTCCTCAAAGAGTCGAGAGCGACAGAGCTCGCCTACGAACGCGCGGTCGAATATGCCGAGCGCGCCAAGGCATGCCTGTCGATCTTCCCGCCGAGCCGCGAACGCGACGCGCTGATGGCCCTGCCCGACTACGTGCTTTCGCGGGACCGGTAGACTGCCCCTGGAGTTGCGGGCTCGAGAGCCGCGCGTAAGACCCGCTTGACGTTCATGGACGTTCTCACACGCCTGCAGCTGCTCCGCGAACAGATCCGCCACCACGAGAACTGCTACTACGTGCTCGCCGCGCCCGAAATCTCTGACGAGGAGTTCGATCGGCTGCTTCACGAGCTCGAGAAACTCGAGTCGGAACATCCCGACCTCGTCACTGAGGACTCTCCAACCCAGCGCGTCGCCGGTCGTCCGACCGCGTCGTTTCCAACCGTCGAGCACATCGCTCCGATGCTCAGTCTCGATAACGCCTACAACGAGGCGGAGTTGCGCGCGTTCGACGAACGGGTGCGAAAGGGGGCGGGACTCGGAGACGCCGCCGTCGACTACGTGGCCGAACTCAAAATCGACGGGCTGAGCATTGCGCTGACCTATCAGGAGGGACGCCTGGTGCGCGGCGCAACGCGCGGGGACGGAACTCGTGGCGAGGATGTGACCGCGAACGTCAGGACGATTCGTCCGATTCCGCTGGCGCTCAAGGGTGGACCGACAGGACGTATGGAGGTTCGCGGCGAAGTGTTCCTGCCCCGCGCTGCCTTCGCGCGCATCAATAAGGAGCGGGAGGATGCCGGCGAACCGCTATTCGCCAACCCGCGCAACGCCGCCGCCGGGACGATGCGCAACCTCGATCCCGCGCTCGTCGCGAAGCGCCAACTCGGGGCCTTCAGCTACCAGGTCGTATTGTCGGGTCGTGAACCGCCTCAGGACATGCAGAAGCATCGTGACGCGCTGCGCGCGCTGGCCGCATGGGGGCTACCGGTCGAGCGTCACCACCAGCGGTGCAGCGGCATCGACGAGGTGGTTGCGTTCTGCGAGCGATGGGCCGAGGGACGGTTGGCGCTCGATTTCGACACCGACGGGGTCGTCATCAAGGTCGATGATCTCGCGCTGCGCGAGCGGCTGGGCACCACCGCAAAGTTCCCCCGGTGGGCGACCGCTTTCAAGTTCCCGGCGCAGCAGGCGCATACGAAGCTTCGCAGGATCGAGGTGAACGTCGGACGGACCGGTGCGAACACGCCGTACGCCGTCCTCGAGCCGGTGTTCGTTGCCGGCTCGACCATCTCGATGGCGACGCTGCACAACGCGGACGACATCGCGCGGAAGGACTTGCGCGAGGGCGACACCGTCGTGATCGAGAAGGCCGGCGACGTGATCCCTCGCGTCGTGGCACCGATCCTGGCGCTGCGGCCGGCCGACGCGGTGCCGTGGGTGATGCCGACGCGTTGCCGCGCCTGTGACAGTGAACTGGTGCGCGACGAGGACGAAGTGGTGTGGCGCTGCGACAACAGCTCGTGCCCGGCTCGCTTGCGCCGCAGTCTCGAACACTTTGCCTCGCGCAGCGCGATGAACATCGAAGGGCTTGGCGAGTCGCTCGTCGAGCAAGTCATCGAGCAGGGGCTGGTCCGCGACTTCGCCGACCTCTACCACCTCGCATCCGCGCAGCTCGAGAACCTGGTCGTGGCGCCACGCGACCCGAAATCAGCGCGCGCCGTCCCGCGAAAGCTCGGGAAGGTCGGACGCAACGTGTTCGCGGAGATCGAACGCAGCAAGTCCAATGACCTGTCGAGGCTCGTCTATGCGCTCGGCATCCGCCACGTCGGCGAGAAGGCCGCCGCCACCCTCTCCAGGCATCTCAGGACCATGGCGGCGATCCTCGATGCTCCCGTCGAGGCGCTGCAGACGATCCCGGACGTGGGGCCGGTTGTCGCCGCATCCGTCCGTTCGTTTGGCCACGAGCCCCGCAACCGGGCCGTGATCGACAAGCTCGCCGCCGCCGGCGTGAACATGGCGAGCCAGCAGCCCGAAGTCGACGAGGGCGCCCCGGGTCCCCTCGCCGGCAAGACCTTCGTGCTGACCGGGACGCTTCCGACGATGACTCGGGAGGAGGCGACCGCCGCCATCGAGGAGCGGGGCGGGAAGGTGGCTGGCTCGGTGAGCAAGAAGACCAGCTACGTCGTGGCCGGCGAGGAGGCCGGAAGCAAGCTCGAGAAGGCCCGCGCGCTCGGGATCCCGATCCTGACCGAGGAGGGTTTCCGCGGACTTATAATCTAACGGGAAGCATGCGCCGATTTACCATTCTCAGCGTGGCACTGGCGTCGGTCGTGGGCCTGCTCGTGGGGCTCATCCTGGCGGGCCAGTTCACCCCCACCCCGGTGGTGACGACGGCGCCGCGCGTCTACCCGGCGGCCGACCGCCCGGCGCGTCCGGTGCTGCTCGCCGGTGGCGCCAACGCCAATTTTGCCGATGTCGTCGAACGCATCAACGCCGCGGTGGTCAACATCGAGGCCACCTCGAACCGGGGCGGTGGGGCGGGCCAGGGCTTCCTGCGGCGAGGTGACGATGTGCCTCGGCAGTTTGATGGCCCGACTCGCGGCGCCGGCAGTGGCTTCGTCATCGATAATGCCGGCTTCATCCTCACCAACCACCACGTCATCGATAATGCCGAGAGGATCACCGTCACCCTCGCCGATGGGCGCAGCTTCCGCGGGGAGGTCGTCGGCGCCGATCCGGCCATCGATGTGGCACTGCTGAAAATCAACAATGCGCGCGATCTCTCCGCGGCACCGCTCGGCAATTCCGACGATCTGCGGGTGGGCGAATGGGTTTGTGCGATCGGCAATCCGCTGGGATACATCCACTCCGTCACGGTTGGGGTCGTCAGCTTCATCGGCCGGAAGCTGTTCGATCCGTCGCTCGACTATTACATCCAGACTGACGCCGCGATCAACTTCGGCAACAGCGGGGGGCCGCTCATCAACACGCGCGGCGAGGTCATCGGGATCAACTCCGCGGTCAGCTCACGGACCAACAATATCGGGTTCGCAGTGCCGATCAACCAGGCGGTGGCGATCCTGCCGCAGTTGAAGGCGCACGGAAAAGTCTCGCGCGGGTTTCTTGGCGTCGGGCTGACGGACGTGACGCCCGAGTTGCGACGAGGGCTCAATCTGAGCGTCGGCCGCGGCGCGCTGGTCGAGGACTTCACCAGCGATGCGCCCGCCGAGCGTTCAGGGCTGCGCGTCTACGACGTGATCGTCGACGTCGACGGTCGAAACGTGGAGAGCAACGACGACCTGATTCGCGATATCTCGGCACGCCAGCCAGGCACCGTGGTAAAGCTGCAGGTGCTTCGCGACGACAAACGGATCAGCGTGCCGGTCCGCCTCGCCGAGCGGCCGAACCCGGCCAGGACCGGCGCCGACGAACTGCCCGGCGGCGGCACTGCGCCCTCGTCGGACGAGCCGGAGCCGCCACTCGGCCTGACCGTCCGCGATCTGGATCGCGCCGCGACCACTCGCTACAACATCCCGTCGGGCCTCCAGGGGGTCTGGATCACGCGCGTGGATCCAACCGGCGCGGCGTTCTCGTTGCCGCTCAAGCGCGGCTTCGTGATCACCGAGATCAACCGAAAGCCGGTGAGATCCGTGGCTGAATACGATCGTGTGTTCTCGATCGTCAAACCCGGGGACGTGCTCGCGATCTATTTCTACGACACCACCAACGCGCAACGCCGGCTGGTCACCGTTACGGTGGAACGCTGAGAACGCGCCGTCCTGTTACGACGTAACCGAGAATCTGAATGGCCGCACGCGTTCTATTGATCGATGATGACGCCGGGATCCGCGAGTCGATGCGGATGCCGCTCGAGTATGACGGCTACGAGTACAGCGCCGCCGCCTCCGCCGAAGAAGGGCTCGCCGCCATCGCGCGCGAGTCGCCCGACATCATCTTTCTCGACATCAAGATGCCCGGTATGGACGGCCTCGAAGCGCTGACGCGAATCAAGGCGAACGACGAGTCCCTGCCGGTGGTGATGATCTCGGCGCACGGCAACGCGCAGGTCGGGATGGAGGCGACCAAGCGTGGCGCCGACGACTTCATTGAGAAACCGTTCGGCGCCGAACGTCTGCTGGTCACGATCAAGAACGTCCTCAGCCAGTCGAGGCTCCGCAACGAGAACACCACGTTGAAGCGTGCCGTCGAGGCGCGCTACCAGATGGTAGGCGAGAGCGCGGGCCTGCGGCGGATCGGTGACGCGATCAAGCGTGCGGCTCCAACGAACGCGACCGTGCTGATCCTCGGCGAGAGCGGTGCCGGCAAAGAGCTGGTCGCTCGCGCCATCCACCGCAACAGTCTGCGCAGCCGCGAGCGGTTCATCCAGGTGAACTGCGCCGCGATCCCGGAGGAACTGATTGAATCCGAGCTCTTCGGGCACGAGAAGGGATCGTTCACGGGCGCCACCGAAAAGCAGATCGGCAAGTTCGAGCAGGCGGATCGCGGAACGATCTTTCTGGACGAAGTCGGCGATATGAGTCCGAAGACCCAGGCCAAAGTCCTGCGCGTGCTGCAGGAGGGTGAGGTCGAGCGCCTCGGTTCGTCACGGACCATCAAGGTCGACGTGCGCGTGATCGCCGCCACGAACAAGGACCTGGAGGCGGAGATCGAGAAGGGCACTTTCAGGGAGGACCTGTTCTTCCGTCTCAGTGTCATCCCGATCCACGTGCCACCGCTCCGGGAACGCCGCGAGGACATCGGACCACTGGTGCGCCACTTCGCCGACATCTTCAGCCGCGAGCACAACCGTCGTCCGCAGCGGTTCACGGCTGCCGCTCTCGATCACATGCAGAAGGCCCGATGGAAGGGCAACATTCGTGAGCTTCGCAATACCGTGGAGCGCCTGATCATCATGACGCCCGGGGAAACGATCGACGTCGACGATCTGCGCGACATCGTCCGCATCGAGTCCCGGCCGGCTGCGCCTGAGAACGGCGGTTCCGAGAAGGAGCGTCCTGGCACGTTGCGCGAGTTCAAGGAAGTCGCCGAGCGAGCCTTTCTCGTCGACAAGTTGCGCGAGCACAACTGGAACATCTCGAAAACGGCCGAGGTCATCGGCACGCCGCGCAGCAACCTGTATAAGAAGCTCGAACAGTACGGCAT
>JACDDJ010000648.1:386-3128 GCA_013817065.1 Acidobacteriota bacterium | reverse complement strand
TCCCGGATCCTGACGAGAAGCCGCCGAGTACCAGCGCCGCCGAAGGGGTGGCGGTGGACGATGCAGGCAACGTTTACGGCGCGGAAGTCGGCCCCAGAGCGCTGAAGAAATACACCAAGTCAGGCTTCTGACGCATGTTCCGTTCGGCTCTTCTGTTTTCTGCGGCGTGTCTCACCGCTGCCGGCGTTGTCGTGAGCGCGGGCGCGCAAGCGCCGCCTTCGAAGGTCGTCACTACCGCGACCGGCGTCTACACCGCCGGCCAGGCCTCGCGCGGTGAGCAGACCTACATGAATATCTGCGTGGCCTGCCATCCGCCCGGCACTTACACCGCTGCCGCCTTCAGAGAGAAATGGAACGGCGCGGCCCTGTCGCAGCTGTTCGGGCTGGTCAGCAAGACGATGCCCAAGGAACAGCCGGGCACGCTGGAGGCGGACGAATACGCCGACGTCGTCGCGTATCTGCTGAAAATCAACGGCGCGCCACCCGGCAAGACCGCGCTGCCGACCGACGTCGCCCTGATGAAGCAAATCCGCATCGTCATGCCGGCCGGACGGGAGAACCCGCTCGGCCAGTGATCGTCGCACGCTTCAGGCCTCAACCAGGCTTCGGGAGGAGAGGGTATGCGTAACCGCCGAATCATCGAGCGCACCGCGACCGCATTGACGTGTCTCGGCGTCATGGGAATCGCCGCGCTCACGCTGCGCGGGGATCAGCAGGCCGGCCGCGATCCGGACCTGGTGCGCGGCAACAAGCCGGGGGAGTGGCGCTACTGGGCGGGGGACGCCTGGAGCACGCGCTACTCGCCACTCGATCAGATCGACGCGTCGAACTTCGGCTCACTGAAGATGGCGTGGCAGTGGAACGCCACCGCGTTCGGCCTCGATGAGTACTACCGGACGACGCCGCTCTACGCGAACGGACGGCTCTTCACCGTGGCCACCACCCGCCGCATCGCCGCCGCGATCGATCCCGAGAAGGGGGAGACGCTGTGGATGTGGCGCATGGACGAGGGCATCCGCTGGCAGAAAGCCCCGAGGCAGTTTGCGGGACGCGGCCCTGCCTACTGGACCGACGGGAAGCAGGAGCGTGTCCTCATCGTCACTCCCGGTTATCACCTGGCCTCTCTCGACGCGAAGACCGGCATCCCCGATCCCGCTTTCGGCAGGAACGGCATCGTCGACCTGATGGACGGACTCGGGTATCCGCTCGTGCCGCTCGCGGTCGACGACACCGGGCCGCTTGTGATCAGCGATGCCGCGCCGGCGCGTCGCGCGCGGCCGGGTGAGACGTGGGACGAGAAGACGAAGACGGGCGCCGACGGCACCGTCGGCATCGATCCGGCGCTCGGACAGATCGGCGCCAGTGTTCCCCCAATCATCGTCAACGACGTGCTCATCGTGGGGAACTCGCACATCCACGGCTACTATCCCATCCGGTTGAGCAATCTTCCGAGTTATATCCGCGGCTTCGATGTCCGCACCGGAAAACAACTCTGGAGGTTCAACCTGGTGCCGGAACCAGGCGAGCCCGGCGCCGAGACGTGGCTGAACGGCACCAAGCGAGGGACGCCCGGCATTGGGAAGGTTGACGCGTGGGCCCCGTACTCCGCCGACCCCGACCTCGGCATCGTCTATATTCCGGTGGGGATGCCGCTGATGGACGAGTACGGCGGCCATCGCCCTGGCAACAACCTGTACGGCAACAGCATCGTCGCGCTCGACGTGAAAACCGGAGCCATGACGTGGCACTTTCAGATGGTCCACCACGACATCTGGGACTACGACACGCCGATGGCGCCGAACCTTCTCGACGTCACCATCGACGGCAAGCCGCGCAAGATCGTCGCGCAGAGCACGAAGCAGGGCTGGCTCTACGTGTTCGACCGCGTGACCGGTGAGCCGATCTGGCCGATGCCGGAAACGCCTGTCCTGAAGAGCGATGTGCCTGGAGAAGTGTCTTCTCCCACGCAGCCGATTCCAAGCCGTCCGGCGCCGTACTCGCAGCAGGGGCTCGTCGAAACGGATCTGATCGACTACACGCCGGCGATCAAGGAGGCGGCGCTGAAGCTCGCGAAAGCGTGCCGGATGGGGCCCTACTTCATTCCCCCGTCGGCGACCGACGGTGCGAGTGCGTTCAAGTGTTCATGGTACGCGCCAGGCGCGAGCGGGGGCGTCAACATCGATGGCGGCGCGGCGGTCGATCCCGAGACCGGGAAGCTGTATGTCGCAGCCCAGACAGGTCTCAGCACCGCGCAGGTCGCGAAGGATCCCTGCTCAGAGTTCCGCTACAGTTCGCCTCACGACAGTTGCGGGCAGCGTGGGGCGCTGCCCGCCCCTCCGGGGTACAAGAAACCCGAGGCTCCCGTCGGCGGTTTCGAGAGCAGGGCCGGAGGGACCACGATCGGCGGAGTATCGATCCTGAAGCCGAAGGAGCTCGGCGGCATCACGGCCTACGACATGCGGACCGGCGACAAGGCGTGGTGGATTCCCAACGGCGGCCAGCTCGTGCCGGTGACCTCGACGGATCCGCTATTTGCCGGCGTCAAGCTGCCGCCGTCCCCGCCCAGCCGTGGTCACGCACAGGTGATGACCACCCGGACGCTGGCGATCTACGGCACCGGCCGAAGCGGTGGACCACCGAAGGTCGAGCCGCAGCTCTACGCGGTGGACAAGGCCACCGGCAAGCAGGTGGGGGCCGTGCCGATTCCGACCAAGACGAGCGCGCCGCCGATGACCTTCATGC
>JACDDJ010000648.1:0-376 GCA_013817065.1 Acidobacteriota bacterium | reverse complement strand
GGCAAGCAGTACATCGTGTTTGCAACCGGCGGCGGCGCGAACACCTCGCTCGTCGCGTTGACGTTGCCCGGGCAGACGACGACGTCCGCCCCTGGCGGGCGGTAAGAAAGGTCCGGGGACAGGCACCCTCCGTAAGAGGTGCCTGCCCTGCTCGACGACCGGCGAGGAAGCCTTCCGGGCGAGCCGGCGTTCACCCGCCCCTTCACGCTGTTTCACTGTTTGCTCACCGCTCGATCACGACTTCCCCTCCGCCGCACCGCTACAGTCGTCCGCGGAGGTTGGAATGGCACATTTCACGGGCGTGCTGACGGGTTTCCTGATACTCGCGGTGGCGGCAGTCGGGCAGGCCCAGACCGTCGGCACGGCGGCGGACGGT
>JACDDJ010000647.1 GCA_013817065.1 Acidobacteriota bacterium | reverse complement strand
TCGTAGAGGTCCCTGATCCTCGCCGATGTCAGCACTTCGTCCACGGATCCGGCGGCGAGGACCCGGCCGTCCTTGAGCATCACCAGCGTCCGACACAGCGCCGCGGCGAAGTTCAGATCGTGCGTCGACACCACGACCGCGAGTGCGTGGGCGGCGTGGAGCGAGCGCAGCAGCGAGGCCGTCTCGAGCTGGTATTTCAGGTCCAGGGCAGCCGTGGGTTCGTCGAGGAGGAGGATGGAGGAACTCGTAACGGCGCGACTGAAGTCGCGCCCCACGTCGTCCGTGGAGATCTGCGCCAGCGCCGCCGCGATGATGACGCGCTGCTTCTCGCCGCCGCTGAGCGTCGAGAACATGCGCGCTTCGAACGGAAGCGTCCCGGTTGCCGCCAGCGCGGTTCGCGCCAGCGCGACATCCCGTGGCCCCTCGACCTGGAACGCGCCGAGATGCGGATACCGCCCCATGAGGACGACTTCGAGAACGCTGTATTCGAACGCGAGGTGCGTCTCCTGCGGCACCACCGCCATGCGCCGCGCGATCTCGCCGCGAGCCAGCGTCGCCAGCGGCACGCCATCGAGCCGGACGCCTCCCTGCTGCGGCTTTCGCGTCCCGGCGAGCAGTCGCAGCAGTGTCGTCTTGCCGGAACCGTTCGGACCGATAATGCCGACGAAGCCGTTGGCCGGCACCTCGAGCGACACGCTCCGGACGACGGGCGTTTCGCCATACGCGAAGGTGAGATCAGCGGCCTGGAGCAACGCGGATCCCGATCGTGGCGCGGCGGCCGAGCGCGGGAAAGCCGAGCGCCTCTTCGTAGGTGCGATCGAAGAGGTTCTCGACGCGTCCGAAGATTTCGCCGATCCGGCGCACGCGCCACGCCGCACCGGCGTTCCACGCGTTGAAACCGTCGGCGTAGTGCAGGCCGCCGAACGTCCCGAAGGACGGCTCGACGTCGAGCACCCGGCTCCGGGCCCCGCCACTCACGAACATCGTCAACGGTCCCGTGGTGCCGGTCAGCTCGGCTGAGAACTGGTGCTGCGGACGGCGGAGCAGCGGCTCACCGACGGTGAAGGGCGGCGGCGCGGTGTCGTCGTTGTCCACCGCCAGCACCTCGGACTCCAGCCAGGCGTACGAGAGGCGCGCGTCAAGATCTAGATCGCGCAACGACGCCACCCGATGGGCGCCGCCGAGCGACAGCTCGATCCCGCGGGCGCGCGCATTCGAGATGTTGTCGGTCGTGTACCGGCTGGACTCGCGGAAGGATCCGACCGCCACGATCAGGTCGTCGTAGTCGTTGAAGAACGCGACCGCTTCGGCGCTGGCGCGGCCGCCGGCGAAGGCCTGTTCGATCGCCACCTCGGAGCTGAAGCTGCGCTCCGGCTTCAGCGATGGATTGTCGGTAAAGGCGAGATCGAATGCACCCGGCGGACGAATGCCGGTGGCGACCGATCCGCGTAGCTTCGTGAAGTCGGTGGAGCCGCCGCGCGTCGTCCAAGCGAGTGCCAGCTTGGGATTCAGAGACAGGACGCTGTCTTCCTCCATCGCAGGACGCGGCGTGAAGGGATCCGGGGATTGTTCGAGACTCCGGCGCCGGATGTCGTCCAGCCGCAGGCCACCGGTGATCTGGACGCGTGGCGCCGCCGTCCAGCGGCCCTCGACGAAGTAGCCGGCCATCACCCGCTCCACGGGCACCGGCTGGAACGCCGCGCCGGTGATGAAGGTGCTGCCGGCCTCTTCACTCTGCAGCTCGGCGCCGGCAGAGACGTCCAGCCCGCGAATGACGGGGAAGTCGATCTGGGCGCGGCCCGACCAGCGACGGGAGTTTGATTCTGATTCGCCGAACGGGCTCGCGAAGTTGCTCTGGAGACGATGGTACGCACCCTGGAACGTCGATCGCACGCGAGAAGCGAGCGGCACAGTCGCGGTGATCGAGGCGAGCGTCTGCTCGTTATCACCGCGGGAGATCGTATCGATCGCCTCGAAGGCACCGATCGGGTTGGCGCCGAACGGGCCCGGTGCGCCGCGCTCGTCCACCGAGTGACCGAACTGCGCACGAATCGCGGTATCCCGCACGCGCCAGCCGGCGATCAGCGCTCCCGAGCTGCGCGAGTAGTCGTCGTTCTGAACGGTGAATCCATTGAACGTCTGTCCGTTGAAGCCGTCGCTGGTGAACCGTTCGCCTGAGGCTCCCCATTCGAACGCGCCAATGCTCCCCGACGAAGCGCCGGCGAGGCGCGTCGTGCCGTATCCGCCGCCTTCAACACTGCCGGAGATGCTCGGCGCGCCGCCGCGGCGGGTAACGACTCGCACGACTGAACCGATCGCATTTGATCCGAACAGCGCGCTCTGCGGACCGCGGACGATCTCGATCCGCTCGACGTTCTCAGTCGTGAGGTGCGCGAAGTCGTACTCGCCCCCGAATGCGTTCACCGGCACATCGTCCACGAAGACGAGCGTGAAGTTTGATTCCCCGCCGCGCGGGAAAACACCGGTTACGGCGCCGTATCCGCCGGTCGACGCGACCGTAAGTCCAGGCACGGTCCGCAACGCGTCGGCAAGCGAGTGGACCTGCCGCGCGCGGAGGTCCGCGGCGGTAATCACCGTGACAGTTGAAGCGGCCTGTGAAAGAGGGATGTCGACCTGCGACGCCGAGACGACGACCGATTCGCTGAGTGCGCTGATGGCGAGCCGGATCGTACCGAGGTCCTGTGCCGAGGACGAGTCGATCTGCAGGACCTCGCTCCGAAAGCCGGGGACCGCGACGCGGACGTCGAACTTGCCGGTATCAGCGATCACTACGGTGAACGCGCCGCCTTCGTCCGTCAGCACCGACCGCAGCGGGAATCCTGCGCCTGACACGAGCACCGTGGCGCCCGCTACCGCGCGGCCGCTCGGATCGACGACGCGCCCGGTCACCGGACCGGCGAACAACGTCGAGGCAAACAACAAGCTACACACGAAGGCGAGAGAACGTACAGAATGGAACGTCACGCGGGCTCCTTACGGCGTGTTACGCGCCGTGGATGGACAGTCCGCCTTCGCTCCGCTTCGCGGAGCTTCGGCGAGACAAGTCCCGCTTCGCTCGCGTCATGCGAGCTGCGGCGAGACAAGCCCGGCAGCCAGGTATCCTGGCT
>JACDDJ010000646.1 GCA_013817065.1 Acidobacteriota bacterium | reverse complement strand
GCGGCAGGTCACTGAGCGAATGGGTGACGCCCGAGGAGCTCGCGAAGGTCGACCCGGTCACATCATCGGCCATGCGAACGCTATCGGCAGGCGCCATTCGCGCGGTGCCCATGCTCGAACGTGTTGGCGTGAAGCGTGTCTGGTCAGGACTTCGGCCGGGCTCGCCCGATGAATTGCCGATCTTGGGACCTGTGACTGATCTAGGAGGGTACCTGAACGCCTGCGGCCACTTCCGCACCGGAATTCTCAACGCCCCGTTGACGGGGCTTGTAGTCGCGGAACTCGCCGCGGAAAAGGCGCTTTCGTTTCCGATCGAGCCGTTCCTGCTGTCACGCTTTACGGAGAGTCGCGGCACGGACAGTCATGTGTCCGAGGTGCGACCAGGGCACGGCGAGTTCGACGAAGCGACACTCTTCGTTCCGTCGATGAAGTGCGAGGGCTGCGAGCGCACGATTCGTGATGCACTCCAAGACGTCGCCAGTGTCTACGAGGTTCGACTCAAGATGTCAGAGAAGTCGATTCACGTGCGCTACGAACGGTCGCCATTGGCATTGACGCAGGTCAAGACTGCCCTGGCGTCCGCTGGGTTCGAAGCGGTCGAGTCACGTCCTTAAGCGGTGGGCTTGGCAGCCTGATATTCGGCCAAGTACTCCGCCTTGGCTTCAGTACCGCTCTGGGGCTGTTCACTGCGGTTGAGTTAGCCTTGCTGTCACGACTCTGTGACTATTCCTGTCCGAGACTTCGGCGCCCACAGTTTGACCGCTGGATCGTCTGAGGCGAGGGAAGGCGTCGGATGATGTCGGAACTCGTGCCGAGCCGACGCAAGTGCAAGATGAGCGCATTTCAGAGGACGCGGCTGCCCAGACTCCTTGTGGTGCCCGTGCTGTGCGAAAACCAGGCCGAGCGGCGATCCCGAAAGATGGTCGGGTCGAGGCTCCGGTGGAACGCCTTGACCTCCGGACCTGCTGCCGAATCCAGCCGCTCGGGATCCCATCTCCACGTCTTGAACCCAGGCGGTCCGTCGGGCACGCGTCGGCCATGGACCTGGTGCCTCGCCCACTCGCCTTCTTCCTCCTGCTCGTCGCCGGCTGGGTCAACCGGCAGCAGCAGGACGTGATTGACTACCTGCTCGAGGAGAACCGCGTCCTCCGCGCCGCCCACGGTCCCCGACGGGTTCCCCTCAACGACGACCAGCGACGCCGCCTGGCCGTGAAAGGCAAGGTCCTTGGCCGGCGCCGGCTCGCGGACGTCGTTGGCATCGTGACACCGGACACCATCCTGCGGTGGTACCGGAAGCTCGTCGCCAAGAAATACGACGGCTCGAAGACGCGCCGTCCCGGGCGCCCGTGCACCAAGCCCGACATCGCCGCGATCGTCGTGCGTATGGCGAACGAGAACGCGACCTGGTGACCTGCCGGGGTTCTTCGGACCAATCATTACTGGAGAATGGCGCCTTCACCGCCGCGACATTCCCCTGACCACCTCGTCCTGGGATCGCCGTTCAACTTCGATTACCGCACGACCCTGTTCGAGACGCGCCCTGCCATCCGGCTCGTCGGAGATCTTCAATACCGCGGATTCGCCTCCCTTGTCGACGTCTCTGTCACGGACCCGATCCCTGAACCCGCTACCCTTGCCCTGGTTGGCTGTGGTCTCCTGTTGCTGGCGCGCAGTCGCAGACGACTCAGACGCGCCTCCCCCGTCAACTCATGAAGCCGAGGTTCTGCATCGGGAAGCGCCCAATGTTCGGGAACACGATCGGGAGGTCGGCGCCATTTACGCCATACCAGGACGCGAGCGTTGCGGCGTACTGCTCGACCGACGCCGTGGGTATCCAGCGCCCCCGGTTGTCAGTGTCGTTCGGGCCGCTCAGTTGAAGGACCGGAAACACGGATCCGTTCGGCCCTGCCACGCCGTAAAAATCACCGCCACGCACGGCGCCACCCGCGACGAGATGGTGACTCCCCCACGCATGGTCCGATCCCACGACATTCGCACCGGCGCCGGCCGGCTGCAGGGTGCGGCCGAAGTCCGACAGCGTAAAGGTCGTGATCTGCCGGTCCAAGCCGAGCTCGATGGTCGAGTCGTAGAACGCCTTGATCGCTTGGCTCACCTGCGCGAGCAGGCTGGTCTGGGTGCCCACCTGATTCTGGTGGGTGTCGAAGCCCCCGAGCTGGCAGAAGAAGATCTGCCGGCCAAGGCCCAGCGCCGGCGAGGACGCGTTGAACTTGATCACCTTCGCGACCTGTCGCAATTGGTTGCCAAGTGTGGTGTTGGGAAAAGCCGTCCCCAATGTCACATCGGCGCTGAGCGTTTGACCGATG
Source organism: Acidobacteriota bacterium (assembly GCA_013817065.1). GTDB lineage: Bacteria > Acidobacteriota > Vicinamibacteria > Vicinamibacterales > 2-12-FULL-66-21 > JACDCA01. The sequence goes on along the minus strand of JACDDJ010000646.1, from coordinate 806 downwards.
TTGATGGCTTCCTGTGTGGTCCGGCTCGCCGAGCTCTCGAGCGTCGACTCGGTCTCGAGCCCCCTCAGGATCTCCATGGAGCTCCGGCGCGCGACTTCGTCGGCCCCGGTGCCGAACCCATTGAGCACGAGGACCTGGTTGAGGGCCGTCGGCGCCGGAGCGATGGACAGCGGCGAGGTGACCTGCCCGCGTGTGAAGATCCCGCCTGACAGCGCCGTGAGCATCGGGAACCCCGAGCTGTGCCGCGCAAACCGGTCCGCGGTGCGTCCCCCCCATCCATTCTGACCGACGCGATCCGCGATGGCCGTCTGCCACTGCGCCACCTGGTCCGAGTGCGAGAACAGCTGGTACGGCCTCGGCGCTCCCCCCTGATATTCCTGCCGGGTAAGCGGCTGCACGAGCGGACCCACGTTGCAGACGACCGACAGCTTCTGTTCGGACCAGAGCGACTGCATTTCTACGAGGCTCGGGTGCAGACCGAACGGATTACCGATGCTGAGCGGAGTGATCGGGAGCAGACTGTCGCGCGGAATGCCGAGCCCCGAGGCGTTGCGCGCCGCGGCATACGCGTTGTACTCAGTGGTCGTCGTCGGCACGACCATATTGTTCCCGTCGTTGCCCCCCGCCAGGAAGACGCAGACCAGCGCCTTGTAGTCCGATCCCTGCGCCAGCAGGTTGATGAGGCTGAAGCGCTGAACGCCTGCGACGAACGCGGCCGCCCCGAGCGCATAGCCGACGCATGCCTGCCCGGTCTGCAGAAGGAATTCGCGACGTGTGACGGTCATGGTTATCTCTCCACCTGATAC
>JACDDJ010000645.1 GCA_013817065.1 Acidobacteriota bacterium | reverse complement strand
ACCTTGCGGGCGACCTTGCGGGCAAAGCCCATCTCGTGGGTCACGCACAGCATCGTCATCCCCTCCTCGGCGAGTTCGACCATGACGTCGAGCACCTCGTTGATCATTTCGGGGTCAAGCGCCGATGTCGGTTCGTCGAACATCATGGCCACCGGATCCATGGCAAGGGCGCGGGCAATGGCAACGCGCTGCTGCTGGCCGCCGGACAGTTGACCCTGTCAACGACGGAGCAAAACCAGGCCACTCGGGCGGAGTAAAACCCGGCCACGGCGATGGCAGGTGCGACGCACGAAGGGCCCCGATCGGGGCCCTTCGTGCGTCGGCAATTGAGTTTGGTTATCAGGTTGCGGAGATCTCGCCGGTTTCCGGATCGACGGCGTCGCCGGTGGCCTGATTTTGCTCCGCCCTTTTGTCGGAGGCACGAGATTGGCGCCGGCCCGACGACTGCTTGAGCCGATAGCTGTCACCGTTCATCGTCAGGATATGGACGTGATGCGTCAGGCGATCGAGAAGCGCGCCAGTGAGCCGCTCCGAGCCAAGGACGCTCGTCCAGTCTTCGAAAGGCAGGTTCGAGGTGACGATGGTCGATCCACGCTCGTATCGCTGTGAGAAGACCTCGAACAGAAGCTCGGCACCGGTCGGCGAAAGCGGCACGTAACCAAGCTCGTCGACGATCAGCAGTTTTACGGCTTGCAGATCGCGCTGCAGCTTCAGGAGACGGCGTTCGTCGCGGGCTTCCATGAGTTGATGGACGAGCGCGGCGGCGGTCGTGAAGGCGACGGTGAAGCCCTTCTGGCAAGCAGCCAGGCCAAGAGCCAGAGCGACATGCGTCTTGCCCGAGCCGGAATTGCCCAACGCGATCACGTTCTCGCGGCGAAGGACGAACTCGCTGCGGGCAAGCTCCAACACCAGCATCTTGTTGAGCGTCGGGATGGCGGTGAAGTCGAAGGTATCGAAGCTTTTGACCGCCGGGAACCGTGCCGCCTTGATCCGACGCTCCACCATGCGCCGTTCCCGATCAATCAATTCCAACTCGATCAGGCGCAGCAGATAACGGGGATGGTCGACGCCGTCGCGGGCGCATTCGCGAGCGACCTTGTCGTATTCCCGTAGAACCGTTGGCAGTTTCAACTGCTTGAGATGGTGGGCGAGAAGGACCTGCGGGGTGCCACTCGTCGTTCCACTCGGCATGGTGTCGGGCGTCGACTTGCCGGTCATGCCGCCCGCCCGGGAATGAGGATGGCGTAGTCGGCGGCGGCCGTCGTTCTGACGTCCATCTTCGGCAGATGCGGGTAGGCCGACGGATCAAGACGCGCCGGGCGACGCTCGATCCGGGAAAGAGCGATCAACTTGATGGCGTCGAATCCGATAGCCCCCAGCCGGATCGCTTCCGTCACCGCCTCGGTGACGATCGGCATTGCTATCGTCTCCAGCAGCCGCAGCACCTGGATGAACTCGCGTTTGCCGCGATTGCCCATGCGCGCCTCCAGGAGATGGCGCAGATGCTGGAAGGCTTCCGGCAGGTCCCAGCCCTGCAGCGGTGCAGCCTGGTCGAGCGCGTTCGGCTTGGTCTCGATCAGCATCAGGTAATGTAGGGGATCGAAGACGAAGGTGCCGGTGCCGTAGTCGCGCCGATGCCGCGCGATCTCCTCGCCGGCACACAGGATCACCACCTCGTCGACGAAGCCTTTTACCAGGACATCTCGAAAGCCGAAGGTCGTCGGCACGGAGTAGTCGTTGCACCGGTATCGGACCAGCGAGGTCGACGAGACCCGCGCTATCCGCTTCTCGCATGGTTCGAGCGGTGTCGCCGGCAGCCGCTGAAAGGCCGCCAGATCGGCGACGAGCCGCTCGCCGATCGTCTCGCTGTGGCGTCCGGCCCGTTCGTTCTGCCGCCCGCCGCATCGCTCGGCCAGCATGGCGTTCAGATCGTCGAAGCTCGCCGCGTGTGGGATGGGCGTCATGAAGTTCGACCGGGCAAACTTAACCAGCCCCTCGACCTTGCCCTTGTCGTTCCCCTTCGCCGGTCGCCCAAAGCGATCCCGGAACAGGTAATGGCTCTGGAGTTCAGTGAACGCCCGGGTTCGCTCACGACGACCGTCGCCGCAAATCTTGGCCACCGCGATCGTGGTGTTGTCGTAAAGGATCGAAAGCGGCACGCCGCCGAAGAAGTCGAAGGCCGATACGTGACCGTCGAGGAATGCCTCCGTCGTCTCTCGCGGATAGGCCTTCACGAACGGTGCGTCCGACTGCGGCACGTCCATGCAGTAGAAATGGATCTTCTGGCGAACCCCACCGATCACCGCGATCGCCTCGCCGAAGTCCACCTGTGCGTGGCCAGGCGGATGCGACAGCGGCACGAAGGTCTCCCGCTGCCGGCCGCGGGCAATCCGGACATGGTCCTTCACCACCGTCAGGCCGCCGCCATAGCCATGCTCGTCCCGCAGTCGCTCGAAGATCCGCTTGGCCGTATGGCGCTGTTTGACCGGCGCCGTCCGATCGGCTTCCAGGATCGCGTCGATCACCGGCAGCAGCGTCCCAAGCTTCGGCTTTGTCACCGGCTTTGAACGCGTGTAGCCCGGCGGAATCGAGAACCGGCACATCTTCGAGATGGTATCCCGGCTCAGGCCGAAGACCCGGGCCGCATCACGCTGGCTGTTGCCTTCGAGATGAACAAAACGACGGACGGCGGCGTAAACTTCCACGGCAAACATTCCCGGCCGTTCTCCCCGCAAAAGGAAAACAGCCTAACCACTGGCCGGGTTTTACACCGGCGCGACAGACCAAAATGGTGCCGCTTCGTGGCCTACTTTCTCACCGCCCTACACACATGAATATTCGGGAAGGTGTTCGCCGCGCTTTAATCATCGTCGTGATGCTGGCTGAGGCGGGCTGGGGGGCATATGTCGCGAATGTCGCCATGAATTCTTACGGCGGCCATACGGATGATTTCGTCGCTTGGTTAATAGGCGCAGTCGCCATTCCGATTGTAGCCTTCGCCGGATGGAAGGCGTGCGATTGGATCATGCGCGGATTTCGGAATTCAAACTGAGACACTACCCGCAGCCTCAATGCCTCGATAAAACAAATCAAAACATTCCTGGCCGAGCGGAAAGCGTGTTTCCCTTAAAC
>JACDDJ010000092.1 GCA_013817065.1 Acidobacteriota bacterium | reverse complement strand
CTACAACAGTCTGGCGCTGTCTCCACTCGTCTCGGGCACAACCTATTACTGGCGCGTCGTGGCAAAGACGATGGCCAACATGGAATCGGCATCACCGAGCTGGGCGTTCACGACGTCCGGCACGGCGCCCGCCCCGCCACCACCGCAACCGAAGCTCATTACGCTCGTCCGCCAGCCGTATCTGCAGCAGGTGACCTCCACCAGCGCGGTGGTCGTGTGGGCGACAAAGGAGCCTGGAGACGCAAAGGTGCTCGTCACCGGACCGGCCGGCAGTGCCATCACCGTCACCGCCCCATGGAAGCTCTACGCCGCAACTGCGACCGGAATGGCGGCGGATTACTACCAGTTCGAGGCCAGGATCACCGGTCTGACCGCCGCCACCACCTACACCTACGACATCATCGTCGCCAACGAGGACCTGAACGCGGTCACCGACACGATCAAGACGGCGCCCGCGACATCGGCTTCAACGGTCACGTTCGTCACCTTCGGCGACAGCGGTACCGGTTCGACCGGTCAGCAGCAGGTTGCGTCGAGACTGCAGCAGGAGAACTTCGATATCGCGCTGCACGGCGGCGACATCGCCTACGCGAACTCGTCGGGTACCGGTCCCGCGTCACACCAGACGATGCAGGATTGGTTCTTTACGCCGTATAGCAGCTGGCTGCGGAACAAGCCGGTGTTCCCGTCGATGGGCAATCATGACAGCCGCTCGACCAACGCCGATGGCCGTCCATACCTGGACCTGTATGTCCTGCCCACACACGGGGCGACGCCGCAGTATCCCGATCACGCGGAGCGTTACTACAGCTTCGACTATGGCCCGATGCACGTCATCGTCCTCGACACCGAATTCGCGTTCCTGGATCCTGTCCGTCGTGCGGCGCAGATGGCCTGGGCCGAGGCAGATCTGGCAGCCACGACGAAGCCGTGGAAAGTTGCGCTTTACCACCGTTCGGCTTACAGCGCGGGAGGGGAGAACGGATCGGAGCTCCCGGTCCGCGAGGTGTTTGCGCCGCTGTTCGACAAATACGGCGTGCACCTGGCGTTGTCGGCGCACGAACACGACTACGAGCGGACGAAGCCCTGGCGCGCGGGCGTTGCGGATCCGACCGGCACCACTTACGTAGTGAGCGGTGGCGGTGGCGGTCCGTTGTATCCAGCAGGCGTTGCGGAGTGGACTGCGAAGTCAGCTTCGGTGCACCACTACGTTCGTGGAACGGCGACGGAGTGCACTATCAACCTGTCAGCGATTGGCGTGGACGGCGTGGCGTTCGACAGCGTCGAGCTGCGCCGCTGCGAAACTCCAACCGAGCCACCGACGGAGCCGCCGCCGACCCCGCCGGTCGGTGCGCCGAACGCGCAGCTCGGCGAGGGCGACATCCTGCTCTATGCGGCCGACGCGACAACGCTTGTTGGCCGATGGCAGAAGGACTCGGACACGACGGCGGCGGCCGGATTCAAACTGCGAAATCCCGACGCTGGTGGCGCAAAGCGCACCGTCGCGCTGGCGGCTCCGGCCGATTACTTCGAGATGACGTTCACGGCGGTGCCGAATACCCCTTACCGCTTCTACATGCGTGGAAGGGGCGATGGTGACACGTATTCGAACGACTCCGTGTTCGTCCAGTTCCTGGGTGCTGACGGCTACGCGATCGGGTCGACGCAGGCCGCCGAGTACAACCTCGAGGACTGCTCCGGTTGCCGCATCTCTGGCTGGGGGTGGCAGGACAACGCCTGGGGAGTCGGCGTAACCTCGACGCCGATCACGTTCACCACACCTGGGCCGCATAAGCTGCGCGTCCAGGTCCGCGAGGACGGTCTGTCGATCGACCAGATCCTGTTCTCGCCGGTGAAGTTCTTCTCGACCTGGCCAGGCACACTGCTGGATGACACCAGGATCTATCCGAGGTCCTCATCATCATCGACGCCTCCGCCGCCGGGCAATGCCGCGCCGACCGTCACCCTGACGGGACCGGCTTCGGGGGCGACGTTCACGGAGCCGGCAACGATTAATCTGACGGCAACTGCCGCGGATAGCGACGGTACCGTCGCGAGCGTCGCGTTCTACGCCGGTGCGACCTTGATCGGCACCGACACGTCCGCGCCGTTTGCCGCGACGTGGAGCGGTGCGGCGGGTAGCTACTCGCTGACGGCACGCGCCACCGACAACGTCGGCGCAGTTACAACGTCCGCGGCAGTGGCGATCACGGTTCAGGCTGCGACCCCGACGCCGAACGTTGCGCCGACGGTGTCGGTCACCGCGCCGTCCGCGGGGGCGACCTTCACCGCGCCGGCCACGATCAACCTGACCGCGAGCGCCGCCGATAGCGACGGCACCGTCGCGAGCGTGGCGTTCTACGCCGGTGCGACGTTGATCGGGACCGACACGTCCGCGCCGTTTGCCGCGACGTGGAGTGGTGCGGCAGCGGGTAGCTATTCACTGACCGCGCGCGCCACCGACAACGTCGGCGCAGTTACAACGTCCGCGGCAGTGGCGATCACCGTCCAGGCCGGTACCACGCCGCCCGCACCCGCCTGGACATCGCAGGACATCGGCGCGGTTGGCCTTGCGGGAACGTTCTCCGAGAACAGTGGTGTCTTCACCATCGAGGGCGCCGGTGCCGACATCTGGGGCACCGCGGATGCGTTCCGCTACGCGTGGAAGCCACTCAGCGGCGACGCCGACATCATCGCTCGCGTCAGCTCGATCGAGAACGTCCACCGGTGGGTGAAGGCCGGCGTTATGATCCGCGAGCATCTGACCGCGGACTCGCCCCAGGCGTTGATGCTGGTATCGCCCGGCAAGGGCCTCGCGTTCCAGCGGCGCATCACGACCGCGGGGCTGTCGACCAGCACCAGCGGAGGCAGCGGGACCGCGCCCGCGTGGGTGAAGCTCGAACGCCGTGCGAATACGATTACGGCCTATCGGTCCGCCGACGGCGTGGCGTGGACGCTGGTGGGTTCAGACATGTTCACGATGGGAGGCACCGTCTACGTCGGCCTCGCGGTGTCGAGTCACGTGACCACGAGTCTGGCGACGGCGGTGTTCGACAACGTCTCCATCAGGGCGGTCGGAGCCGGTGAACCGGAACCGCCGCCGCCGTCCAATGCCGCGCCGTCCGTGACGTTGGCGTCGCCGGTTACCGGGACGACCTTCATCGCGCCAGCCTCGACAACCCTGAGTGCTTCGGCGTCCGACAGCGACGGCACCGTCGTCCGCGTGGACTTCTACGCCAACGCGGCGCTGATCGGCTCGGATAACACCGCCCCGTTCCAGGTGTCCTGGAGTGGCGTCCCGGCCGGGACCTACACGCTGACTGCGCGTGCAACCGACGACGACGGTGCCGCCACTACGTCGGCACCGGTGACCGTGACCGTCGAGGCGGGCACGCCGACACCGCCGCCGACGCTGTCGGCGCCATGGAGTTCGCAGGACATCGGTGCGGTCGGCGCCGTGGGGTCCGCGTCGGATTCGTCCGGTGTATTCACCGTCAAGGGTGCTGGCTCTGACATCTGGGCAACCGCTGACGCGTTCCGTTACGTGTGGCAGCCGCTCACGGGCGACGCCGATATCGTCGCGCGCGTGAGCTCGGTTGAGAACGTGCACGCGTGGGTGAAGGCCGGTGTGATGATTCGCGAGCAGTTGACGCCTGAATCGGCGCACGCGCTGATGTTGGTCTCCCCGGGCAAGGGGCTCGCGTTCCAGCGGCGCACCGCTGCAGCGAACGTCTCCGTCAGCACGTCCGGTGGGAGCGGCACGGCGCCGAACTGGGTGAAGCTCGAACGCCGCGGTAACACGATCACGGCGTATCGCTCAGCGGACGGTGTGACCTGGACGCTCGTGGGCAGCGATACGTTCACGATGGGCGCAAACGTCCACGTCGGTCTGGCGGTCTCGAGCCACGTCTCCGGTCAGCTCGCGACGGCGGTTTTTGAGCAGGTGACCGTCACCCCACGGTGAAACACGGATCTCACGGAGGAAACGGATTGCACACGGCCTGAAGGGTCGCCTGCATGTCAGCGTCTGGGGTCGTGCCCGAGCGGCTCGTTCAGAAATCGGATCAGCGGCATCGCGGCCTTATAGGTCTGGATCAGCGCCGGATAGAACTCCGTGCTCGTAGCGAACTCGGGTGGGAACTCCCGGCCGGCGAGGAACTGCTTGAACTGCAGATACTCAGCGGCCGGGTGATCCTTCGGATAGCCGCGCGGGACGCGCGTCAGCTTCTCGCCGTCCAGCGTGCCGAACACTGACGTAAAGCTCCGGGCCCGCGACAGTCGCTGGATCTCCGGGAACGTATCGGCGATGTGCTCGCGGATCCGAACCAGCTGTGGCGAGGGCGGCGCCCAGAACCCACCACCCATCCACACCCACTGCGGGTGGACCTCGAGGTAGAGCCCGGCCCCCTCGCCCTTGGGCAGCCCCTTCCAGCGGAAAGACGCCGAGACCTGTGTCTTGAGCGGCGTCTTGTTATCCGAGAAGCGCGTGTCGCGGTAGATGCGGTAGAGCGACGTCTTCGGCGAGGCGACAATCTCCGGCGCAAACGACTGGAAATCGCGCGCCAGCCGTTCGATGACCGCGATCATCGGGCCGCGGACGTGTTGTTCGTACTTCTCCTTCCGCGCCTTGAACCAGTCGCGATCGTTATTCCGTTTCAGCGCGCGCAGGAACTCGAGGGTCTCGGGTGTGAACATCCCGTCCAGTGTGCCATGCGCGGCGAGCCATCAGCGATAATGACGGCGTGAAACGGGCCGCCCCAGTCGTCCTTCTTGTGCTCGCCGTCGCGCTCGCGATCTTCTTCTGGTCCAGGGCTGAGACGCCGACAGTAGAGACATCATCAGAGCGTCGCCCGAACGTCCTCCTCATCACCATCGACACGTTGCGGGCCGATCGCATTGGACGTGGTCTCACACCAGCGATCGACGGCCTGGCCGCTCGCGGCATCACGTTCTCGAACGTCCGCGCCACCGCACCGCTCACGCTTCCGTCGCATGTCTCGCTGATGACCGGCGTCATCCCCCCACTTCACGGCGTCCGTGAGAACGGCGTTGTCTTCGATCGCAAGACGCCAACCCTCGCGCGCCTCTTCAAGGACGCAGGCTACCGCACCTCGGCATTCATCGGTGCCTACGTCCTGAACCGTCGCTTCGGCCTGGACGAAGGATTCGAGACCTACGACGATGCGGTGAGGCGGGACGTGGAGAGAGCGGAGCAGCTCGAGGCCGAGCGGCCCGGCGCCGAGGTGATCGATGCCGCGTTGAAGTGGTTGCCCGTGGACGACTCGCGCACAGATGCGGCGCCGTTCTTCGCGTGGGTTCACATGTACGACCCGCATGCGCCCTATGCGCCGCCCGCGGAGTATCTGGCGAAGGCTGGAGGCAACGCCTACGACGGTGAGGTCGCGTATGCGGACGCCCAGGTCGGTCGGCTGCTCGATGCACTTGCGGAACGCGGCCTTGCAGCCAACACCATCGTCGTCGTGACCGGCGATCACGGCGAGTCGCTCGGTGAGCACGGCGAGCAGACGCACGGGATGCTGGTCTATGACGCGACGCTTCGCGTGCCGCTGGTGGTCTCCGGACCGTCGTATCGAGCGGATGACGCTGCCGTGCCGCGGACCGACGATCGTCCTCGCTCGCTGACCGAGGTGACACCGGCCCTGCTCCAACTCGCTGGTCTGCGCGTTCCGCCTGGCCTCTGCGGACAGCTGCTGGCGCCTCCGGGCGAGTCGGCGACGACGTCCGCTGTTGACTGCGACAGCTATTCCGAATCCGTGTATCCGCGCCAGGCCGGGTGGCACGCACTGTCGGCGCTGTCGGAGGCCCAGTGGAAGCTGGTACTCTCCTCGGAAGCCGAACTCTACGACCTTCAGAAGGATCCAGCGGAGCAGAACAACATCGCCGCGGCACATCCAGGAGTCGTGCAGGCGATGTCAGTAGCGGTCCGCAACCTGGCGCCGAGCGGAGGGCGGACGGCGGCCGTCGCGCCCGAAGCGGCCGAGCGATTGCGCGCACTTGGATATGTGAGCGGATCGAACGCGGTCACAGCGGACGATCCCAACGCGCCGAATCCCGCGGGCGAGATCGCTGCGTGGACCCGGTTCGAGGAGGCGCTCGGACGTCTGCAGCGAGGCGACACCTCCGGCGCCCTCGCGCTGCTGAAGCCGCTTGCCGTCCGTCATTCGTCAGCACCGGTGTTCCAGTCCTCCTACGCGCAGGCGCTGAAGGACGCGGGTGATGCTGCCGGGGCCGTGCGCGTCTACAAAGCGGCGGTCCAGAAGTGGCCGACCAATGCCGCGTTGTTTCACGACCTGGCGGTCGCGGCGAAGGAGGCCGGCGATATCGCTGAAGCCACCCGCGCCGAACAGGCGGCGCTCGCGCTCGATTCGACGAGCGCGATGGCGCACAACGGCCTCGGACTTCTTCACGCTGATGCGGGGCGCAGTGCGGACGCGGCTGTTGCCTTCGAACGCGCGGCGGAGCAGGATCCGACCAACCCGTCCTACTGGACCAATCTGGGCAACGCGCGCGCGGCGCTGGGTGATGCGGCTGCCGCTGAACGTGCGTACCGGCGCGCCTTGGAAATGGATGCAGAGTTCGCCGACGCACTCAACGGCCTCGGGACGCTGTTTGTGCAGGGCAAGCGGGCTGCCGCGGCGGTGCCGCTCTTCGAGCGTGCGTTACGACGGGACCCTCAGCTCTACGAGGCGCGACTAAACCTCGGGATCGCCTATCAAGAGAGTGGGCAGCTCGAGAAAGCGGCGGCGGCGTATCGGGAGGTGCTCGCAAAGGCACCGCCGTCGGCGACTCGTGAACGAGAGGCCGCGAAGGCGCTGTTGGAATCGCTTCGGTAGGAGTGACAGCCCTACAAGGGCTGCGCTACACATCGCACATCGCACGTCGCACCGCACGTCGCACGTCGCACCGCACGTCGCACTTAGCCCGTCGCACTTCGCACGTACAAAAAACCGGGACCGAGCGCTTGCGCACCCGGTCCCGGTTTGCGATCTAGAACGAGAAGCGGAAACCGACCTGCCCAACCCGCTGTTCGGGGTTCTGGAAGTCCCCCGAATACTCGCTTGGCTGCAGGAAGTCCGGATTGGGGGTGCCGTCCCCGAGGAGCCGGCCCGTTCGGAATCCCGCGGGATTCTTTGCATTGAACACGTTGAAGATCTCGCCGATCGCCTCGATCCTCGAGCTCCCGATCAGACGAAATACCCTGGACACGCGCAGGTTCATCTGCCTTCGGGCTGCACCGCGTCCGCAGTTCCACGTCTCGCAGTTGCCGATCTCCTTCGGGGCGTTGCCGACGCCGTCGAATTGATAGGCCTTCGCCGGCAGGTCGTTACGTTCGCCGTTCTTGTTCGTATCGAGCCCCTCGATAATCGATACCGGCAATGCCGAGCGGAAGAGGAAGACCGGCGAAATCGTGAAGCCCTTCACCTGGAGAATGGCAGCGAGCGTTCCCTGATGACGCGCGTCGGTGCGGCTCGTCGGTCCGAAGACGCGCGGGTCGTCGTAGAGCTGCTCGGCTTCCTGGAGGTTGTTCGAGTTGAGCTCGTCGCCCGCGGTGCCGATCGTGCTCCTGGCCTCCGACAAGGTGTAAGTGGCGCTGAAGTCCAGACCGTTCAGCATCCGCCGCTTCAGGCCCGTGATCAGGCCTGTGTACTCGCTCCTGCCGAGGCTGGTCGCGGGTCGCGTGCCCGCGGCGTTCGGGTCCAAGCCGAGGAATGCGAGGCGGCGCGGCGCTGCGGAACCCAGGCCGACGGGCCGCGTGTTGATGCGCGGTCGCACGTTGAGATCACGGCCGTCGTTGCGGACGAAGTCAACCGTCAGCACCGTGCTGCGCATCAGCTCGTGCGACACCCCGAAAGAGGTCTGCCGGGTGTAGGGCACCTGGAGACGCGGATCCACGAACTGGCCAATCAGCGGTAGCGCACCCGCCGCCGCCTGGTTCTGGCTGGCGATATTGCTGATCGGCTGACCGACTCGGTAGAAGCTGCCGTCGGCGTTGAGAATGCCACTTGGAGTGTCCACGTTGAAGACCGAGCCCGAGCCGATGCCGGTCGCGTCAATTGCTGCGAACAGCACGTTGGCGTTGGTGTAGCCCATATCCTGATAGACACCCCAGCCCCCACGCACCACCGTCCGCCCATTGCCGCGGAGATCGTACGCGAACCCGGCGCGTGGCTGAATATTGTTCCTGTCTTCCTGCGGATCCTTGCCGAAGTTCTCGAGCCCCCTGATGCCGGCCAGCAGTCCGGCGCGGCCGGCTGCCTGCAGCTTCACGAAGTTGGAGTTCTTTGACTGATCGATCTGATAGCCGGTGATCAGGTCGTAGCGCAGGCCGAGATTCAGCGTGAGCCTGTCGGTCACGCGGAAGTCATCCTGCAGGTAGGTCGCGTACTGCCTCAACGGAACGTTCGCCTCGGCCGCACCGCCGTTCCTGGTCACACTCGACAGGGGACCGTTGAGGTCGTTGGTCAGGTGGTTGAAGGTGAAGTCGTTGGTGCCGGTGTTGAACGTGATGAACAGCGTCGGCTCGTTGATGAAGTTGACGCCCACCTTGAAATCGTGGCTGAGACCGCCCATGCCGGACATGCTCCACGAGAAATCGTCCCGGAACTGCCACTTCTTCTGCTCGGTTGTCTGCGGTGTGTTGCCGTTCTGGCCGATGCTCACACCGTTGGGAAAAGTGCGCGTGGGGTCGGAGCTGTTGGCGGTAATGCCGTTGACGAAATCCGCATACTGAAAGATGAATTCGTTCAGCTTCGATCCGCCCAGCACCCAGTTGTGATTGAGGTTGATGGAGTTGAAGGAGTTCTTGCTCTTGCCCCATCCGTTCTCCGGGACCAGGGGGTCGGCGCCGTACGGCTGCGAGTTGGTATTGCGGCCGTAGCGGACCGCCAGATACTGCGCGGCCGAAAGATTCGCGGTGACCTTTGCGGTGCCGAGCGTCTCGCGATACGGCGTGCCGACTACTCCGTCAAACTGCGGAAACAGCCCTTGGGTATTGACAATCTGGAAGGTGTCCTGCTGCGTGCGCTCAAAGGCGCCGAAGTAGTGCACCCTGTCGGTCACGATCGGTCCTCCCAGGGATCCCCCGAACTGATACCGGCGATAGTCCTGCTTCTCCGAATCCGCCAGGCGCTCGCTCTCGGTCCTTGCGTTCATCGCGGTGTCACGGAACAGTGTGAAGGCGCTGCCGCGCAGCTCGTTGGTGCCGCTCTTGGTGACGATGTTCATGACGCCGCCATTGCTGCGTCCGTACTCGGCCTTATAACGCGAGGTGATGAAGTTGAATTCCTGGATAGCCTCGAGCGGGAACAGCTGCAGCAGCCCGCCGACCGTGTCGTCGTTGTTGTCGCCGCCGTCGATCTGGTAGTTCAAGTTGCGGCCGTTGCCCCCGCCGATCTGCGGCGCGAACTGCGTGCTCTTGGTGGGGTCGGAATGGAAACCGAGGCCGACGCCTGGGATCGTCGCGGCGAGATTCGCGAACTGGCGACCGTTCAGCGGGAGGTTCTCGATGCGGCTCACGTCGACCACGCCGCCGACAGACGAGGAGGTGGTGTTGATGAGGGGTGTCTCACCGGTGACGACGACTGACTCGGTCACGCCAGCGACCGCCATGGCGACGTCGATGGAAATATTCTGGCCGACGTTGACGACGAGTGCCTTGCGCTCGAACTTGTTGAAGCCTGAGAGCTCGGCCATCAGGTCGTAGGTGCCGACCGGCAGGCCCTGCAGGCGATAGGTGCCTTCAGCGTCCGACACTTCTGTCCGGACGAAGCCGGTCTGAACGTTGCGCGCGGTAACGGTGACGCCTGGGACCGCTGATCCCTGGGCATCGAGTACCCGTCCCGAGATGGTGCCCGTGGTCTGCTGTGCGGCTGCATTATTTGCAAAAGCACAGGCCAGAACCAGAGCGGCGAGGATGATCCTCTTCATTCTGTGTGACCTCCGAATTGAGTTGAATAAACGCGAGGGAATGTTGAGCAATATCAAAGCCGTGATGAGCCGGATTGCAAAATGGTGATAAACGTCTTAGAACCAACTGTTTACCGATGTTTTTGCTTAGGGACGAAACGCGGCGAATTCAATCCCTTGGATGATTGGTCTCCTGTACATCCGCTAGATTGAACCCCTCACCGCACCGCGGCGAGGAGCCGCTCCACCTCGGGGCGTTGTCGGGCGGTCGCCGGTAGTCGGCGCAGCAGCTCTCGGGCCTCGCGTGCCGCGTCGGCGCGCCGGCCAGTTTCAGCAAACGCGATCGCCAGCCCGAAGCGCGCCTGGTGCAGGTCAGGGCTGGACGACAGTGCGCGCTGGAGAGGATCGATCGCCTGTGTCGGTGCCCCGCTCTCGGTCAGCATCAGACCCAAGTTGGCAAGGACGACGGGGTTGGCCGGTTCGACGAGGTCGGCGGCGCGCAGGGTGGTGAGCGCGCCCTTCACGTCACCGGTCGCGGCCTGACAGCCCGCGAGACCGAGCTGCGGGTCGGCCGACGGATATCGCGCCTCAATCGCGCTCCGGAAGTGAGCGACGGCGGCGGGGCATCGTCCTGATTCGACGAGCACGTATCCCAGGCGCAGATTCGCCAGCGGATTGCCCGGATCCTCCGCGAGGATCTCGCGCAGCAGCCGTTCGAGGGCAGCGCCGTGCAGTTCGCCGGACGTGACCTTCGCGATGCGCGCCGCTACATCCCTGCGATCCTTCGGATCCGGCCGC
>JACDDJ010000644.1 GCA_013817065.1 Acidobacteriota bacterium | reverse complement strand
GCTCAGGAGAATCGACGCCGACGGTGCAATCAGGCGCGATTCGGCACTACGGGGCCGCCTGACGCCGGGAATTTCGGGAGGCCCATCTCGCCCATATCGGTGCGAACAGTCACCGCGATGCTGCCACAAGGTCTTCGGTGCGGTATCCTTCTACTCTGCGACGCCGCTGATGGTGTCCTGCACGGGGCCACCCGCATCGGCGGTGGCGAGGTCGGTGACGCAGCCTGCGGCCGTGCCGGCCACGTGCGTTCCATGGTTGAAGACGATGTCCTGCCCGCTGCCGGCCACGCCGGAGGCATACACCTTGTTCGGAATATCGCCCTTGCAATCGAAGAAGACGTGATCCTCGCGGATGCCGCTGTCGATGATCCCGATGTCGATGCCGTCACCGGCGTTCGCCTGACCGCCCAGCTGGCTCCAGACTTCGGGCGCATTGATGACGTCAACGCTGACGTTCATGCTCGGCTGATACAGCCAGCTGGCGTCGACCGAGCGTACCTTCGGATTGTTTGCGAGCGCATTCAGATCCGCACCGTTCAGCTTCAGGGCGAAGCCGTTGAGGACGGTGTCGTACTCGGCAACGACCTCGGCCTGTGGAGCTTGCTGCTTCAGGAACGCACGATAATTCGCATGCTCAGTGGCGAGGAAGCGCTCGTAGGCGCGGTACGCCGGGCTTGCCGGGTCGAGACGACCGCGCGCAGGCTTCGTGCGCTCGAGGCCGGGCTTGCCGCCCTCGTAGGTCGCGATCGGCGCATCGGTCAGGGTGACGATCGCGTACCCGGTGGTGGATGACAGCTGCTTCGGCGCGGCCAGGGCGCTGGCTGGCATCAAGAGAGCAAGCAGTGAGACTAGGACGAGGAGCTTTCGCAGCTCCGGTTCTCCATTGAGGGTTCCGTAGACGCTGGTAGCGTGCACTGGGAACCGAGGCGTCGACTGGGTCGAACAGTCAACGAAGGGTAGAAGGGTACCCCAGAAGACCTCGTGGCGAGCATTGCGGTGACCCTTCGCACCGAAATCGGAGGAGCTGGGCGCCGACGATTTGCGTCGTGAGGAGGGGCCGACAGTAGCGAACCCTGCCTGAATGCTCTGGCGGCCCGTTCCCGCTATGGTCGGCTATCGGTCTTCAGTCATCGGCTCATGACCGGCGCAGGACAGGACCGGGAGCTCGGGGTAGCGCGGGAAGCGCGCATCGGTCTCCGACAGGCGGCAGCGCCAGAAGGTGCTGCGAGCGGCCTCGATGCGATGTCCGTGCCGGCAGGTGCCGCACAGTCCAGACCGGTCGGGTCGGATGGGTTGTGGCGCAGAACGTTTCATGTGTTGTTTACCGAAGAGGCCATTGTGCCGCGGTCCGTTGCCACTATCCTGAAGTCCCACCCATCCTCGCGCCGGTCGTTCGAGTCGACCGGGACCGCTCACTCTGGAGGCCTCCCCCAATCGTGCACTCTCCTTCCCGACCGATGCCGCTTCAGCGCGGACTCGCGCTATTCACGACCCTGGCGCTGGCCCTGGGTGCCATCGTGTCCTTGATCGCACCAGCCCCCACGCGTGCGGCTCCGACCGATCTCTTCTTCAGCGAATACGTCGAAGGCTCGAGCAATAACAAGGCACTCGAGATCTACAACGGAACCGGTGCGCCGATCAACCTCGCGGGCGGCGGGTACAACGTACAGATGTTCTTCAACGGAAGCGCGTCGGCCGGTCTGACGATCAACCTGGCGGGGACTGTTGCGAACGGTGACGTCCACGTCCTTGCGCAGTCGACGGCAAGCGCGTCGATCCTGGCCCAGGCTGATCAAACCAACGGGGCGGGCTGGTTCAACGGGGATGACGCCGTGACCCTGCGCGCGGGAACGACGGTGCTGGATACGATTGGCCAGATCGGGTTCGACCCGGGGACCAAGTGGGGCAGCAGCCTGACGAGTACCGCTGACAACACGCTCCGCCGCAAGGCGGCGATCGAGGCAGGCGATCCGGACGCGACAAACGTCTTCGATCCGAGCGTCCAGTGGGACGGCTTCGCGACGGACACGTTCAACGGCCTCGGTGCCCACCCCGGCGTCCCGCCCAGCGATGACGCGCCGACCGTCGCCAGCACCTCTCCTGTGTCCGGATCGGTTGACACGCAGCCCGGCGACGACATCACCATTACCTTCGGCGAGCCCGTCAGCGTCACCGGTAGCTGGTTCACGATCGACTGCACGAGTGGCGCTCGAACAGCTGTCGTCTCGGGCGGCCCAACGACCTTCACCCTGAACCCGGATGTCGACTTCGCATCCGTGGATTCGTGCACCGTCACGGTCATGGCAGCCAATGTCACCGATGCAGATTCGGTTGATCCGCCCGACGCGATGGCCCAGAACCACGTCTTCTCGTTCGGTGTGGGAGCCGTCTGCCCGACGGCCACACACCTCATCCACGAAGTTCAGGGCTCCGGACTCACAACACCGATCAATGGCACAACGGTGACCGTCAACGCCGTCGTTGTCGGCGACTTCCAGGGATCTGCGCCGACACTGCGCGGATTCTTCCTCCAGGAGGAGGACGCCGACGCGGATGCAGATCCGCTCACCTCCGAGGCGCTGTTCGTCTTTGATGGCAACGGAGCCGTTGCTGTAGCGCCAGGCGACCTCGTGAGTGTCACCGGTCGGGCGACCGAATTCAGTGGCCTCACGCAGATTGACCGCGCCGCCGTGACTGTCTGCGACTCGGGGCTGGAGGTCTCGCCCGTCGAGATCACGCTGCCGGTCACAAACACAGGCGACTGGGAGCGATGGGAGGGAATGCTCGCCGACTTCACCCAAACGATGACGGTCACCGAGCACTTCAGCCTCGGCCGCTTCGGCGAGGTCGTTCTCAGCTCGATCGGCCGCCAGTACCAGGGAACGCATGAGGCGGCACCCGGCGCCGACGCGCTTGCCGTCGCCGATCTGAACGCGCGCACCCGGATCGTTCTCGACGACGCCAATACGTCTCAGAACGCCGATCCGACTCGATACCCGACTGGCGGCCTGTCCGCCTCGAACACGCTACGGACCGGTGCCACGGTCGACGACCTGACGGCGATCGTGCATCAGGGCTTCGGCGCCTACCGGCTTCAGCCGGTAGGCGAGGTCACCTTCGACGGTGCGGCGGATCGTCCGACC
>JACDDJ010000643.1 GCA_013817065.1 Acidobacteriota bacterium | reverse complement strand
GGCGACTCTGTCGAAGACGCGTGCCGCGCGTGCAAGACGGACCGGATGCACACGGTGATCGCCTCGGATCCCTCCGGCCGTCCCCTCCGCGTCGTCTGCGGCTTCTGCGGCAGTGAGCACAACTTCCGAGGTGGGCCTCGTGTCGACGTGGGCGGGGGCCGCGGCGCCAGCGTCGGCGATAGCCGCAGCACCCGCACTGTTGAATCTCAGCCCACGTCCGCGCGCCCGGCTCGCTCAACTCGTGAACCCTTCCCCATCGTCAGCGAACGCGAAAGGATTGCGCCTCCCATGACCGATCTTTCAGGCACGGATCTCGAGATGGTGCTGCGGCGAATCATCCGCGAAGAGGCCGGCATCAGTGCGGTTCCACCCGCTGAGAAGTGGCGCGGCGGAACGATCGCGCTGCGCCCGGGCAATCCAGCGCTGCAGGAGAAAACGATCCCGATCGAGACCTTCTTCAACAAGGTCGTGATGCTGCGGAACCGCCTGCGAACACTCGAGCAGCAGGTCAACGCCACGGAGCTTCCGCCCGACGTAAAGGTCAAGCTGCAGGGCTACATCAGCGGGTGCTACGGCTCGCTGACCACCTTCAACGTCCTGTTCGCGGATGAAGAGGATCAGTTCAAGGGCGCACACGGATCCGACGGCTGACTACACGGATCACATGGACGGCACGGATTTCACGGATACAGGAAGGCAGGGTTAAGCAAGTGATGATTGGCGCTATGCGGGCCGAGTTCCTGCGCTACAAGGCTCTGGGCGAGAAGGCGATGGCGCAGCTTGGGGAAACGGAACTCTCATCGACTCCGTCCGGTGGCGGGAACTCGATCGCAGTGATCTGCTGGCATGTGTCGGGCAATCTGCGATCGCGGTTCACTGACTTCCTGACATCCGACGGTGAGAAGCCCTGGCGCGTTCGCGACGAAGAGTTCACGCCCCGGCACGTAACGGCCGACGAACTCAGGGCGAAGTGGAACGAGGGATGGGACGTGCTCCTGGGGACACTCCAGACGCTCGACGATGCACAACTGGACGCGACCGTGACGATCCGCGGCCAGAGTCTGCTTGTCCGCGAGGCTCTGCTGCGCGCCCTTGCCCACGTCAGCTACCACGTCGGCCAGATCGTCTACGCGGCCAAGGCGATCCGCGCCTCAGAGTGGCAGTCGCTGAGCATCCCCGTTGGCCAATCTGACCAGTACAACCAGGAGCCCATTCTCGATCGCCCACCCGCCTCCGAAACACGGATCTCACGGATCAAAACGGATCCGAGGTAACTCAAGTATCGTTGGATTGCCAGCTTCCCAGACGGCGCTTCGTCACGGCGACTGTGTTGGCCACCGGCGCCCGCCGCCACCCGCCTACCGCAGAGTTCCGTCCCTTCCTTTCAATCCGTGTAGAAGGCTGTGTTTCTTCTGTGGCCTTAAATTCTCTGAAAATTCTTCTCCACTTCGCGGCGCGTGATGCGGAGCACGACTGGACGTCCGTGGGGGCAGACAGACGAGTATGCGGTCCGCCGCAGCTCCTCGAGGATGTAGCGCATCTTCTCAAGGGTGAGCGGGTAGTTCGCCTTGACCGCGGCATGGCAGGCCATCAGCGCGGCGATCTTGCGCAGCGCGTCCTCGACCCGGGATCCCTTGTCCAGGCCTTCGAGATCCTCGGCAAGCGCGCGAACGGTGGCCTCGCATTCTGATGGGGCGAGGATCGCCGGCACGGCGGACAGATGCAGGCTGTCGCCGCCGAACTCCTCGATCTCCATCCCAAAGCGCTCGAGGGTTGGACGATGTTGTGCGAGTGCCTGGCGTTGCGCCGCGGTCAGCTCGATGATGATCGGCGTGAGCAGCCGCTGACTTTCGAGCCGTCCGCTCGTCAGCTTCTCCATTACCTGTTCGAACAGCACGCGCTCGTGCGCGACGTGCTGATCGATGATCGCAATCCCCTCATCGTCCACCGCGAGAATGAACGTGTCGCGGAACTGTCCCAGCGGCACCATCGGCCGGATCTCGAGAGGCTGGCTGCCGGGCATCGTCGTGAACGGCGCAGTGGCTGCCTCCGATGACTGCGGGACGGTGCCAGCACTTCCGCTGCCGAAGAACGGAACGTCCCGACCCGCCGAGATGGTGTCCTGGTCCGCCCACCGGTTGCCGACGATCGCCCCGGCAAGCACGCCAGGGATTGCGACGTTCTGTGGCTCGCCTGGACGCGCGGCGAAAGGCGTGAACTGCAGCTCCGGTGCTCGCCCCTGTCCGAGCGCGTCGCCAAGACCGCGGCGCAGCACCTCGTGGACGAGCGACTGTTCGAGAAACCGGACCTCCGCTTTCGTCGGATGAACGTTCACATCGACACGATCCGGCGGGATGTCGATGAACAGATGCACCTCCGGGCTGCGCTCCTTGATCGTGGCGACGCTGTAGGCCTCCGAGATCGCGTGCTGGATCGTGCGGTCCTTGACGATGCGGCGATTGACGAAGACGTTCTGCGGGCCTCGGACCGGGCCCTGGTCGCCGAGGGCGGCGACGAAGCCGTGGATCTTGATGCCGGCCGTCTCCTTGCGGATCTCGACGAGATCGGGCCGCTCGCCGAACAACTGGAAGAACCGCTCGCCGAGGCCGGCCGCCGGCGGACATGCGAGGAGCTTGCGCGGCCCACTCGTCAGCGAGAAGCCGACGGTTGGATACCCGAGCGCCATCTGCGTGACGAGGCGCGAGATCTGCGTCGACTCCGCGGTGTCGGACTTCAGGAACTTCCGCCGTGCCGGCAGGTTGAAGAACAGCTCGGCGACCTCGATGCACGTACCTTCGGGGGCACCGATCTCGCGGACAGCCGCTGCCGTCCCGCCGTGGACCTTTACTTCCGTGCCGGTGGACTCGCCACGCAGGCGGGTCCGCAGAGTGAAGTGCGAAACCGAAGCGATGCTCGGGAGCGCCTCGCCGCGGAACCCGAGCGTCCTGATCGCTTCCAGATCATCTGATGTCGCGATCTTGCTGGTCGCATGCCGTTCGATCGCGAGCCGCGCATCCTCCCGCCCCATCCCGTCGCCGTCGTCCTCCACCCGCAGCAGCTTCTTGCCGCCGAACTCGATGGTGACCGAGATCCGGCGCGCGTTCGCGTCGAGTGAATTCTCCAGCAGTTCCTTGACGACGGAGGCAG
>JACDDJ010000642.1 GCA_013817065.1 Acidobacteriota bacterium | reverse complement strand
TGCTCCGCCAGAGGTAGTCGCTCGCGTCCGAGAACCCGTGCTTCCGGCAGAGCTCCTTGACCGGAATCCCCGCATCGGCCTCCCGCAGGAACCCCACAATCTGCGCTTCCGTGAATCGCTTCTTCATCGTCCGACCCTTTCGCTGGGCCGGACTCTAAACCAAAACGCTACTCAGAATAGGGGGACGTCACGAAATTTGTATACATGTTTCGGACAGTGGTTCGCGACCTTCGCATCACCTTCGCCCGGCACTCATCAGTCTGAGCGTCGATCACGCCACGTTCACCGTGTGGCTGGGAGTGTTGTTGTACTCCCCGACAGTTGCCGCCGGGTTTACAACTTCGCCTGAGATGTTCGGTCCCCTAAGCACGTCCGCACTGCGTCCGCTCGATCACGTTGCCGTGTGGTCGCCTACTAGGCTTCGTCGGCGTGACGTAGACTCTCTGCCGGGAGGCGACCATGTCATCGCGCGATCGAAAGCCAACGCTCCAAAAACGCCACAGTTACTCGCGGCGGGAGGTGGTCGAGCGGCTCGCATGGGCCGCGGCGGCGACCGCGGTGGGCTGCTCGCTTGCTCCTCTTGGCGCCAGCGCCGGCGCGCGGAAACGTGTGATTGTCATCGGCGCCGGATTGGCCGGCCTCTGCGCGACGTACGAGCTGGTCGCACTGGGACACGACGTCACTGTCCTGGAAGCGCAGGACCGCCCGGGCGGTCGTGTTCACACCCTGCGGAGGCCGTTCTCGGATGGCCTCTACGCAGAGGCTGGCGCCTCGCGCATCCCGACATCGCACGAACTCACACTTGCATACGTGCGGCAGTTCGACCTGCCGCTTGCGCCATTCGAGCCCGGTGACCTTCCCTGGATTCGTTACGCGTACCGGGACCGAGCGAAACTGCCGCCGGGGGGTGCATTCGAGTGGCCTGCCCCCGTACCGGTTGCGCAAAGACAGTTGACACCGGCGCAGGTGCGGCGCCGGTACATCGACCCGCTCGCGGATCAGATCCTGGATCCATTCGCATCCGACTGGATCCCCTCGTCGCTCGAGAAGTACGACCAGGTCACGCGCGACGAGTACTTGCGGCGCCAAGGCGTCTCCGACGCAGCGCTGCACATGATGAATCTCGGCTCGACTCCGGTAGCACGTATCCGATCGTTTCTCGATGTGCTGCGCGAAGTGGCCGTCAACCGGGAGCTCCGTCGTCGCGCCGGTACGACGGAGGAGCTGCTGCTGAAGATCCGTGGAGGGAACGATCGGCTTCCGCAGGCCTTCGCCGATCGACTGCCGGAGCGAATCCGGTATCGCTGCGCCGCTCGCAGAATCGCACAGGATTCGACGGCAGCAACGGTGCTTTTCGAGACCGCGGGATCTCTGCACTCCGCGTCCGCTGACTACGTGGTGTGTGCAGTGCCGTTTTCGATTGCCCGGCGCCTGGAGTTCTCTCCCGGTCTGTCGGTCGAGAAAAAGGCAGCCATCGAGACGCTCCCGTATCACAGCGTGACTCGCATTTACCTGCAATGCCGTGATCGGTTTTGGGTTCGCGAAGGCCTCGGCGGGTTCGCGGACACGGATTATCCGATGGAGATATGGGACGCGACGTACGGCCAAAAAGGGCGGCGGGGCATCCTGATGTCGTTCATACAAGGTCCGAAGGCGCGCGAACTCGGGCAGGCCTCGCAAACCGACCAACTGCGCTTCGGTGTGAGGGCCGTCGAGGAGGTCTATCCCGGAGTCGTGAAGGCATACGAACGAGGTTTCGTGAAGGTCTGGGATACCGATCCCTGGGCACGCGGCGCGGTCGCGTACCTATTGCCCGGGCAAGTGCTCACACTCGATCGATATATTGCACGGCCGGAAGGCCGTGTTCATTTCGCCGGCGAACACGCCTCCTCACTGCGAGGTTGGATGCAGGGCGCGCTTGAATCAGGTCGGCGCGTCGCTCGCGAAATAGATGCGAGGTAACTCCCGCGGACGGCCAAACAACGATGGAAGAGCTGGCTGGGTGTTAGGACGATTTCCGCAACTGGTTAGACCGAATTAATTGGGCGTCGTTGAGTCCCAAGAGGACCGGCGACAGCCCGCGACCCGGACTGATGCGACGAGGCACGGCTCTCCGCTCCCTCAAGGAGAGACCAATGCCGACCGGATCGCGGGAATTGACGTCCACAAGAAGATGCTGGCGGTCGTGGTGGCTGACGTCGAAGTCGATGGCGATTTCCATTTCGAGCGTCAGACGGTCGGCACGACGGTCCTCATATCTTCCGCGAGAGCCAGTGCATGATGTTGAGCGCGAGCTGGCGGTTGTCGATGCCGGGGCGGTTCATGCCGAAGAGGGCTCTGTTCGGCCCGGCAAGTTGAGCCGAGAGCATCCCGGCCTCGGCCAGCACCACGGCGCGGCCCTTGCCAAATGGCAGCGCGATCCCTTGCGCGCGCCCCGCGGCCGAGACCTGCCTGGTGTCGTCGGGCGGCAGGTGATCCACGGCCGTGTCCGCGAGCCGCATGAAGGCAACGGACCCGGCCGGGCCCTTGAGCGACTGGCCGCTGAAGGTGAGGACGCTGTGGACGCGCTCTTCCGCACCGCGCCCCGCCGTGACGGGGTGCTCGGCGAGTCCGCGCTCGCGCGTGTAAACGATGAGGCCGGCCCTGTTGTCCTCCTTCGGCGTGTTCGCCGTGTCGCGCGTGTGGCCGTTGCTCATGTCGATGCCGAAGCGCCGGCCGAGCCCTTCATTCGCGGCCCCCATCGGCGAGTGATCGGCGATGAGCAGCAACGCGCCGCCCGCGCGCACCCAGTCGCGCACGGCGTCGCACTCCTCTTCGGTGAAGGCCGGATTCGATGCGTCTTCGGTGAACGTAGGGTTCGACGCCTCCGGCGCGAACACCGCCGCCGCACCGAGCGCGTTCGAAATGACGAGGATGTCGAAGCCCTTCAACGACGTGCGCGTGAACTTGCGGCGGTTCGGTGTGACACGGTAGCCGTCCGCGGTGATGAGATCCGCGAAGGGCTTGTAGAGACCCGCCGACGTGTGGACGTTGTGGTGCGCCTCGTCGAACTGGACGCGCGGGCCGTGCGTAGCGTAGGCGGGCTTCGACACTTTCGTGTCGAAGTTCGGATCGGCGACGCGCTGCGAAGGGGCGGCAAGGGCGAGCG
>JACDDJ010000091.1 GCA_013817065.1 Acidobacteriota bacterium | reverse complement strand
CGCAGCGCCGCGGCGACGACCGCCGTCGGCAGCACCTTGTAGAGCATACCAATGGTGTCGCGGGTCAGGTGCGCCAGTGCCATGACATCGCGACGGGACTCGGGGTCGTAGCCACTGATCGCGATCGGTGCGCCGAAGGTCACGACCGCCCGGGACGTGTAGCCGACCGCGTAGCGGACCATCTCGGCAACCTCGCGCGCGAAAGGACGCTGCCGGCGTTTGGACGCCTGGTGCGCCAGCACGTGGTCCTCGAGAACGAGATCGTACGCGACCGCCATGGGAACGATGACGGCGTCGCGCCGCTCGGCCTGGATCGTCGCGTGCAGCAAGCCGGTCTTCGGCGGCTTCATCTCCCCCGAGTAGCTGCGCCCGCCTTCGATGTAGAACAGCAGGTCGTGGCGCTGCAGCAGCTCCGCGACGTACGCCTTCAAGGTGACGAGATACGCCGGGTCCTTGGTGTTGCGCCGGATCGGGATCGCGCCCGTCACATGACGATGGATCAGCCCGAGCGGACCACCGAACAGGTTGATGCCAGCCGCGATGATCGGCGGCCGGATCTCGTGATCGTCCAGCACCAGTGGCTCGACCAGGTAGTCGAGGTGGCTCTTGTGGTTCGAGATGTAGATCACGCGGCCGGCGGCTGTCGCCTGCTGCGCGATGACGACATGTTCCTGGACGCGGTCGATCTTCCGCAGGATCGGATAGAGCGGATGTTTCAGGGCCCGGTAAATCGGGTAGCGCTGCGTCGTCCGCAGTTCATCCAGATACGCGTGGATGCGCTCGCGAGCCTGCAGCTCGGTCTGCCCGTTCCCGCCGCGCAGGTATCGCGCGACTTCGTCGCGCGCGAGCACTGCCTGGGTGATGTCGTCGAGCATTAAGGCCGGACTATATCAAACCGGACAGATTGAGGAGACCGGCAGGTTGCGGGTCTCACGCCTGGACCTCCCGGCAGATCGCGTCGGTGAACTCGGTGGTGCTCGCCTCGCCGCCGAGATCCCGGGTCCGCACCGCACCCTTCATGAGGACGCTATCAAGGGCCGCCCGGATCTTTGCCGCTGTCGCACGCTCGCCGATGTGGTCCAGCATCATCAATGCGGAGAGGAGCAGCGCTGTCGGATTCGCGAGGTTCTTGAGCGCAATGTCGGGGGCGCTTCCGTGGACGGCCTCGAAGACCGCCGCCTCACGTCCGAAGTTGGCGCCAGGTACCACGCCGAGCCCGCCGACCAGTCCGGCGCACAGGTCCGAGACGATGTCGCCGTAGAGGTTGGGGAGCACGAGAACGTCGAGTTTTTCCGGGTGCATGACGAGGTGCATGCACGCGGCATCGACGATCCGCTCGTCGTAGGGAATGTCGATGAACTCGCGCGCGACGTTCCGGCAGCTCTGGAGGAACAGCCCGTCGCTGAGCTTCATGATGTTGGCCTTGTGGATGGCTGTCACCTTCTTGCGGTTGAACGTGCGCGCGTGCTCGAAGGCGAACCTGGCGATGTTCGTCGAAGCACGTTCGGTGATGATCTTGATCGATTCGACGACGCCGGGCACGACTTCGTGCTCGAGTCCTGCGTATAGGTCCTCGGTGTTCTCGCGCACGATTACCAGATCGACGTCGGTATAGCGGCTCGTGACGCCGGGCAGATTTCGCACCGGACGCAAGTTCGCGTAGAGATCCAGTGCCTTGCGCAGGCCGACGTTCACACTGGTGAAGCCCTGCCCGATCGGCGTTGTGACCGGGCCCTTCAACGCGACTTTGTTGCGCTTGATCGAGTCGAGAAGAGCGATTGGCAGCGTCTCTTTCGTTTTGTCGAACGCAATGACGCCCGCGTCGTGGCGTTCCCACTCGATGTCGAGACCCGCCGCTTTGAAGATCCTGACAACCGATTCGGTGACTTCAGGGCCGATCCCGTCGCCCGGGATCAGGGTGATGACGTGGCTCATGACTCGAGCGGCAGTGCCGCGGCGCGGCGGTCTTCAGGCTTCGCGATCTTCGGCGCCAGCAGGGCGGCGACCGCTTCGAGCAGCTCCCGGTCGTCCGGCCCGAACGCCGCGACCTTGTCGCTGTCGATATCGAGCTCGCCGAGAACCTCGTTGCCAGCCATGATCGGCACGACGATCTCCGATCGGGTCTCGATGCTGCACGCGAGATAGCGCGGATCCGAATTCACGTCGTCGACGATGATCGTCGCCTTCTCAGCCGCGGCGGCGCCACAGATGCCACGGCCGAGCGGGATGCGCGTGTGAGGCGACGGCTTCCCGACAAACGGTCCGAGACACAGCTCATTGCCCTCGAGCAGGTAGATGCCCGTCCACGTGTAGTCGGTGAGGTGTCGCGCAAGCAGCTGCACCGTCGATTCCATCGCGCGCTGAGGATTCGGTTCGCTGTCGATCGCCGCGCGGATCGCATCGAGCGTGAGTTTGTGCCGATCGTGCATGCAGTCATTATAATCACCCCCTTCACATGAACTGGACACCGACTGCCGTGGCGTGGCTGCCCTGGGAGGCGGCTGCCTTCGCCCGCGCACGCGGTGAGGGCAAGCCGATCCTGCTGTCAATTGATGCGCCGTGGTCGATCGGTTGCCGCGAGATGGACCGTGTGACGTACGGTGATGCGGAAACCGCGGCGGCAATCAACGCGACGTGCGTCGCCGTCCGTGTCGATGCGGACCAGCGTCCTGACCTGGCAGACCGTTATGACTTCGGTGCGCTGCCCACGACCGCGTTCCTGACCGCCGATGGCCACGTGTTGGGTGGCGGCACGTTCGTGGCTCCCGCACGGCTGCGGGAAGCACTCGCGCGGCTGAGTGTTGCGTCGGGGGTCGTCGGTCCGCCGCCTCCGGCTCCAGAACTCCAAGACGACACCGACGACCTGGAAAGGCTGACGGATGTCGTATTCGCGACGTTCGACGAGCAGCATGCCGGATTTGGGAGCCGTCCGAAGTTCGCGCACACGGCACCGGTCAGGCTCGCGCTAAACCTCTACGTCGAGAGTGGCGATCCGATCATGCTGGAGCGCGCGGCGCGTACCCTGGACGCGATGGGATGGGGCGGCCTGTACGACGAAGAGCACGGCGGGTTCTCCCGCTGTGCCGCCGAGCCCGACTGGTCGGGCGTCCAGGCCGAGAAGGTCCTGCCAGTCAACGCCGCATTACTGGACCTCTACGTATACGCCGGAACGGTTGCGAGCAACGAACGCTGGTTCGCGCGCGCCGTCGACCTGGTCCACTTCATCGAGCGGAAGCTGATTGCCGCGAATGGCGCGTGGCGCTTCACCGAATCGGCGGAACCCGGTCGGCAATTCTCGGATGCGAATGGCGTCGCCGCGTCAGCCATGCTGCACGCCGCCAGGGTGTTCGACGACGAGGCGCTCGGCAAACGGGCCATCGAGGCGCTGGAGCGGGTGCTCCTGGCGTCCTACAAACCCGGCGGCGGTGTGGCGCACAGCGCGGCGGGCGTGCGCGGCCTCCTCACCGATCACGTCACCATGGCAACGGCCACTCTCGATGCCTGGGAATCCACCGGCAACATCGTCTACCGCATGATGGCGGAGGAGCTGATGCACTTCGCGCTGCGGACGATGTGGGACGCGGATTGCGGCGGATTTTTCGATCGCGCGATTGAGGATAACGATCCCCCCGGTGTGCCGCCGTGCCGTCCGTTGAAACCGTTTGTGCTCAACTGTGAGGCTGCGATCGTGCTCAGGCGGCTGGCGGAGGCCGTGAACGATTCGGTCTTTGGTAAGCAGGCGGTTGAGGCACTGGCCGCCGTGCGCGGACGAGCCGCCTCGCACGGACCGGTGGCAGCTCATTACTTGCTCGCCCGGCGCGCCGTTCTGCGGTGATAAAATCGGTTCCCGACATGACATCCACATCCGTAGCCGCCCTTTCCAACATCGCTGATCAGCTCCGCATCGATTCGATCCGGTCGACGACCGCATCGGCCAGCGGCCACCCGACGACGTGCATGTCGGCGGCCGAGATTGTCGCGACGCTGTTCTTCTCGGAGATGCGGTTCGATCCGCAGGCTCCCGAGAATCCCTACAACGATCGATTCGTGTTGTCGAAGGGGCATGCGGCGCCCATTCTGTATGCGGCGTGGGCCGAAGCCGGCCTGTTCCCGCGCGAGGAGTTGTTAGAGCTGCGGGAGATTGGTTCTGACCTGGAGGGACATCCGACGCCGCGGCTGTCGTTCGTCGACGTCGCGACCGGCTCGCTCGGCCAGGGGATCTGCGCGGCCATCGGGACCGCTCTCAACGCGCGTCGTATCGGGTCTGACTACCGCACCTACGTCCTGCTCGGCGACGGCGAAATGGCGGAAGGGTCGGTGTGGGAGTCCGCCAGCGCCGCTCTCCATCATCGCCTCGACAATCTGTGCCTGGTCATCGACGTCAATGGGCTCGGCCAGAGCCAGGCGACCCAGTTCGATCACGACACGAAAGCGATAGCGGACCGCTGGACTGCGTTCGGTTGGCACGCGATCGAGGTGGATGGTCACGACGTGCAGCGGTTGCTCGACGCGTACAACGTCGCGCGCAAGACCACCGGCCGGCCGACGGTGATTGTCGCCCGGACGGTCAAGGGCAAAGGCGTCGAAGCGGTTGCGGGCAAGGACGGCTGGCACGGCAAGGCGTTCAAGCCGGACGAAGCGGAGAAGGCGATCGCCGAGATCGAAGCCGGGATGACGGCCGGCGTCGCGCGGCCGGAGATTCGCCAGCCGGATGGCGACCGACGTCCACCCGCGACGCCAGCGGACTACTCGAAGATGCCGGCCCCCGCCTACAAGATGGGCGAGCTGGTAGCGACGCGCGAAGCGTGGGGCGCCGGCCTCGCCTCCCTCGGCGGTGTCGACCCTCGCGTCGTCGCACTCGACGCTGACGTCAAGAACTCGACGTTCAGTGACCGCTTCGAGAAGCTGTATGCCGATCGGTTCTTCGAGTTCTTCATCGCCGAGCAGGCGATGGTTGGTGCGGCAATGGGCCTGGCGGCGAGAGGCGCGATTCCGTTCCCGTCCACCTTTGCGTGTTTCCTGACCCGTGCCGCCGACTTCATCCGCATGGCCGGGATCTCCACCTTGAACGTGAAGCTGACGGGCTCTCACGCCGGCGTTTCTATCGGCGAGGACGGTCCGTCCCAGATGGCGCTCGAGGATCTCTCGATGATGCGCGGCGTGCCGGGTTGCGCCGTCATCTATCCGTGCGACGGCACCAGCACCGAGCGGCTGGTCGTCGAGATGGCCCAGCGTCCAGGCATGGCGTACATGCGGACGTCTCGTCCGAAGACGCCGGTCATCTATGGACCGGACGAGAAGTTCCCGATCGGTGGCTCCAAGGTCCTGCGCCAGAGCGACACCGATGTGGCAACGGTCGTCGGTGCGGGCGTCACCGTGTTTGAAGCACTCAAGGCATACGACACGCTGAAGGCTGAAGGCATCAACATTCGCGTCATCGACGCCTACTCGGTCCAGCCGATCGACGCGCAGACGATGACCGACGCGGCGAAAGCGACCGGCGTCATGATCACGGTCGAGGATCACTATGCGGCCGGCGGCATCGGCGACGCGGTCAGCGAGGCGATCGCGCTGACGGGCGTCGGCGTCCGACGGCTCTGCGTCCGCGAGATACCTCGGAGCGGACAGCCCGATGAGCTCCTCGATCGCTACGGCATCTCCGCGCGACATGTCGTCGCCGCCGTCCGCGCCGCCGTCCGCAAGTAGCCGCATGCGACGCGCGCTCGCAGGGGCAGCGTCGTCCGCAATCGTGATCGCGATGGCGCTGGGCGTCGCCGCCCAGCCGGCTCCTCCGTCCGGCATCCGGGATCCCGCGTGGTCCCCGGACGGCAGGCGCCTCGCCACTTCTTCCTTCGACCGCATCTGGATCTCCGGCGGGGACGGCCGCGGCGGCCGCCCGTTGCGGGCTGGTTCTCCAGCGACGGAACGCGACCCAGCCTGGTCCCCGGACGGCAGGCGCGTCGTCTTTTCGGCGGACAGCGGCGAGGGCTTCGACCTGTTCGTCGCCGGCGCGGACGGCCGGGACGTCCGCCGTCTCACCGACGCACCTGGCGACGACCGGTGGCCGTCGTGGACAGGTGACGGCCGGATCGTCTTCAGCCGTCGCGCGACGCCTTTCGATAGCTGGCGCTTCTTCACTGTCACAGAGCAGGGCACTGATGCGGCGCCGCTCTTCCCGGACGCTGCGTCGGACGATGAGCGTGAGGGCCGGGTGTCGCCGGACGGGAAGCGCATCGCCTACGTGTCTGACCGTGACAGTGAAGACGGCGACGTCGACCTCTGGGTCGCGGATCTCGATGTCGCGGAGCGTGGCCGCGTGCAGCGGACGCGGTTGACGCGCGTTGGCGGCCGCGAAGGCCGTCCGGCGTGGGCGCCCGACAGTGCGCGGATCGCCTACTTCGCCCAGCGCGAGGGGCGTGGGTCGGTCTGGGTCGTAACGGCCGAGACGAGTGGCGGCGAGTCCGCACTCAAAGAGCGCGCGCCCGCGGCCGCGCCGATCCTTGTATCCCGCCGCGGCGGAGCCCCGGCCTGGTCGCCTGATGGCCGCACCATCGCGATCTCCGAACTACCGCCGGCAGATCCCGCCTATAACGGCAATCCGCTCCGCAATGACGACGACGCTCCGCCACTGTTTGCGGCAGAGGGGTTCTCGCTGTGGATGGTGGACGCACCCGTCGCCGTGGACGCCGGCGCTCACGAGGTCGACGGGCCGAAACCGTCCTCGCGCTACCTGACGGCGGCCTTCGACCGCGTCTGGGAAACGCTCCGTCGTCTGTACTACTCGAAAGGCCCGTCGGCGGCCGAGTGGACGGCGCTTAAAGACAAGCACCGGCCTCGAGCGACCGCGGCTCGAGACGAAGCGGCATTGGAATCCGCGATCGACCAGATGATCGCCGAGCAGCCACTGATCAAGCCGGCGGTCAGTTCGAATCGAGCCGTCGTCGTCTCCGGACATCCACTTGCGTCGCAGGCTGGACTCCTGGCCCTGGAGAAGGGCGGCAACATCGTCGACGCTGCGATCGCGGTGGCGTTCGCGCTTGGGGTGGTCGAGCCTGAAGCGTCCGGTATCGGCGGCGATGGCATGGCGCTCGTCTATCTCGCGGGGATGCCGGAGCCGGTCGTCGTCGACTACAAGGACCAGGTACCGATCCACGCGACGAGCGATAACCAGGTGCTGCGCCAGAACACGGGCGATGGACCGGCGGCCGCGAACATCCCTGGTGTGGTCGCCGGACTGGATCACCTCTATCGCCGCTTCGGCAGCAAGAAGGTGTCGTGGGCGGACCTCATCGCTCCCGCGGTCGAGTACGCGGACCAGGGCTACGTCCTCGACGAGTCGCTGCCGACGTCCATCGCGGAGGGGCGCCGCTTCATCCAGAAATACGAGTCGTCACGCAAGATCTACCTGCCGGGTGGCCGCGTTCCGCGACCCGGAGAGCGGTTCACCAATAAGGACTACGCGGCGACGCTTCGCGCTATCGCTGCGCAGGGCGCGCAGACGTTCTACCGCGGTGACATCGCGCGGAAGATTGCCGCCGACATGACCGCACGCGGCGGGTTGATCACCCTCGACGACCTGGCGCAGTATCGAGCGATCGAACGCCGTCCACTCGCCGGACAGTTTCGCGGTCACGCGGTCTACTCGACGCCGCCGCCGGTATCGAGCGGGCTCGGCCTGATCGAGACGCTCCAGATCCTGGATCAGTATCAGCCGCAGCGCGGCGCCTCGTATGCGACGGATGCGGATTACTTCCACTACGCGATCGAGGCATGGAAGGTGCGTGATCAGTCAGGACGCATTGCCGATCCGGCCTTGTTCGACGTCGACCTCGGACCGCACCTGGACCGCGCGCATGCGGCGGATCTGTTCAAGCAGATCGATCGTACGAAGGCGTCGCGATACGGCGGCGCCGAGCGCGACACGACGCCACCCGCGAGAATCGGCCGCGGCACCACTGCGTTCGCTGTCGCTGACGCCGACGGCAACATGATCGCGGTGACGCAGACGCTCAGCACGTGGGGCGGCAACTTCTACGTCTCTGAGGGCCTCGGCTTTCTCTATAACAACCACCTTCGCTTTAGTGGCGGCGCGCCCGGAAGATTTCTCCCGCTGACACGGTCGTCCACCACCAGCGTCCCGACGCTGCTGTTTCAGCGTGCTGAGGGATCGCCAGGCCCCGGTCAGCCCGTGCTCGCGGTGGCGGCGGCAGGCAACGCGTGGATTCCGGCTTCTGTCTACGACATCATCCTCAACGTGGTGGACGGCGGGATGTCGGCGCAGCGCGCCATCGAAGCGCCGCGCTTCCTGGTGGGCCGGGACCCGATCGACAGCTCGGTCGGAAGAATTCAGATCGAAGACCGCATCCCGCGCCCGATACTCGACGATTTGATCGCGCGTGGTCATCGCTTCTCGAAGATCGGCCGGAAGGGTGAAGTGCGCTACGGCTATGCGGCCGCTGTGCTGGTGGATCGCGCGAAGAAAGAAGTGCAGGGCGGAGCGGAACCTCGCCGCTCGCACGCGGCCGTCCCTCAGAAGTAGGGGCGCTTCGTGAAGCGCCCCGTGAAAGCTTCGTGAAGCGCCGCGGGACTGCCGGTTTGTAACTACAGCGCCATCTTCGATTGCGTCACGGTCCGGCCGGCCGGCATAGAGACGTCGACCATTCCCTCGAACAGCTGACGCAGCATCTCCGGACGATCCCCGAGGATCTCGAACAGCTCGTCGCGATCGATCCGGAGCGCGATGCCGGCCCTGGTGACCATCGCGTCCCGTCCGATGCGGGGTCCTCCCAGCGCACCGAATGAGCCGACCGCATCGCCGCCGCGGGCGACCGCAGGAGATGCCGTCGGCGTGCCGCTGAGGGTGACCTCGCCCGAGAGCACCAGCCAGGTACTTGGCGGATCCGTCGCCTTGAAGAGCACCGTCCCTTCTTTCATCTCCACTGTGTGTGTGATGGCGGCGAGGTAGCGAGCCTCCTCTGGAGAGATATGGGCGAAGACCGGCACGCGTTCAATCGCGAGGACCTTTTCGATTGGCTGCATGCCACCGGTCGCGAAGCGCTCGAGTTCAGCCGCGGCACCGGTTGGAAACACGTGGGTCACCGCGCTCGCGTCGACCCGGTCGGCCATGCTCGCAAATAGTCCGCGCACCAGTTCCGGATTGTAGGCAAGCTGGGTCCGCAGTTCCTCCGCTGTAATGGCGAGTGTGACCGCGATGCCGCCGGTGCGGACGGTTCGCTTGGACGTCTTGGACTGCAGCGCTTCCATGAATCCCATGGTGGATGGCGCCTGCAGCGTTTCGACTGGACGGCCTTCGGTCGTAACGACCACCTCGCCGTCAAGTAGGACGTGCAGCATCTCGGGGATCGCGCGTTCGACCATCAGTGTCGTCCCTGCCTCATGCCGGACCTGCCGGGATCCGGCGGCGATGCGGAACAGCTCGTCGATCGAGACCGAAGCAAAGAGGGGCAGGTGCCGCAGCTGTCCGACCAGCACGACCGCGGGAATCGCTTCACGCCACAGGGCGCGACGGCGGTCCGGGGCCATCCGCTGCTCGGCCAGGGCCCACGAGGCTGCCTCGAAGACGTACCAGTCGCGGACGTCCCGGTGTGCCAGCACGTGTTCGATGTCCGCTGAGAGCGCCCAGAGACGCTCCTGGCGCACCATGTCGATCGCCGCCGCTGAAATCACCTGATCGTCGTCGTTGATCAGGTTGAGCAGTGTTTCTTCGACGTCACGCGGGCGTGTCCTGATCAGGACGTTGGCCCGGCGGACGCGCTCGTCCTCTGGCAGGTCCTCGACGATCGGCATCACCATCTTGCGGATCATCCCGGTGAGGATGTTGTCGAGATACTCGGAGGCGCTCGCGCGGGTGCGAGGCTCGCCGTAGTTCAGCGTCCACTCTGCGGCCGCGATATCGCCAGGCGGGTAGACCAGGGCGAGCAATTGGTAGATCCGGTTCTTGGCGCGCTGCATCTTCTGCCGCAACGCAGCGGCGATCAGTGGATCGGCGGTGACCTTTCCGCCCGTCGCCAGGTTCCGCAGCATCGACAGGTACTCGTAGAAGTGCCGTGCCTCCCGGACGATGTTGTCCTCCACTACCGGAGCAGGGAAGGTCAGTTTTTCCGACTGCCGCAGCCGCACGAGAGCCGAGATGACCTTGTATCGCAGGAACCCGTCGCGATCCGCCAATCGCGCCGTCAGCACATCCACCGACTTCTGAGACTCGATCATCGCGAGCGTGCTCGGGATGTGGCGGCGGACCCACGGATCCTCGCTCTCGTCGGCCATGAAGTAGGCGAGCGCGTCGACGACCGGCTCGCCGTAGTTGACGAGGACCGTCCGCGCCCGTCCCTTCAGATGGCGGTTCCTGAGGAGACTCACCAGGGCGGGTAGGAAGATGAAGTCCGCCAGGCCGGCACGGCGGACGCTCTCCATCGCCTGGTCGGCCACCTCGGTCGCCTCATCGTGGAGGAGCGGAATGAGCAGTCGCTGAAAGCGCGGGTCCCGGATCTCGCCGAGAGCGGCCGCGACTTCGACACGCGCCGTTCGCGACGTGTCGCCCGCTCTGAGGACGATCTCGGCCAGGGTGGCTTCGGCCGCGTTCACGTCCCTCGCTTCCGTACTGGCGGCAAGCGCCACAGCCGCGGTGGCGCGAATGCGCGGATCGTTATCGGCCAGCAGCGGACGCGCCAGGCTGGCGGCATCTTCCCGCGCGATGCTGCCGAGGGCACGAAGTGCGGCGGCGCGGACGCCGGCGTCCGCATCTC
>JACDDJ010000641.1 GCA_013817065.1 Acidobacteriota bacterium | reverse complement strand
GCTGATGGCGGCCGTCCTCGCCCTCGTGTCGGCGGTTTACATCTACAAGAGCGTGACGTATGCGTGACGCGGTCGATACCGGCGATCTCGACATGCGTCTGCGGTGGCTGACCTTGACGGTCGTGGTGTCGTTTGGGGTCGCGTTACTCGCGGGCCTGGTTCTGCATTTCGCCTCGCCGGGCAGTGCGCTGTCGGTGAGGTTCCTTCAAGCCGGCCTCGTGCTTCTGATGACCGCGCCGGCGGTGCGGATCCTGATCGCTGTCGCGGAACGCATCCGCCGCCAGGACTGGCCGTTCGTAATGATGACGCTGGTCGTTATCCTCGAACTCGCGATCGTCCTCTGGCGCGCCGCGGCGAAGTCCTAGTAGCGGTGTGGCGCAGCCCTCAGGGGCTGCTGTCTAGCGGCGGTGTAGCGCAGCCCTTCAGGGCTGCTGTCAGGAGCGCAGTTTGTACGCGTCGGGCACCGGACGTAACGGACGGTCGAACCAGAGCGGACGACGGATGCTCTCGGGCCCCGGCACCGCCGGCCGCGTCTTGGCCATCCAGTCCTTGTACGCCTCGTGCGCCTTGTTGGTGTCGACCATGATGTCGCCGTACGAGTCATCTGGTCCGGCCTTCTCGAGGTGCACGCGCTGGTGCCAGCAGTGCATCCCGCTTACCGGATCCGGCTGCACCGGGAAGGTCAGATTCTGGTGCACGCCGACTTCGCTCCACCAGATGCGGCTGCTGTCCGGATCGTTGCTCTCGAACGGCTGTGCGCCGTGGATCTGCTTCATCACGTAGCGGCCGTCATTCTCCCGGCTGATCTTCACCAGTGCGGACGCGACGCGCGGGCCGCCCTTATCCTCGTCCAGGCGCCACCGTCCGAGGTGGTGCGACATGCCGAGCACGCCGGGACGGATCCCTTCGGTGACCCAGGCCCGCGTGACGAAGTATCCGATCTGGGTGGTGACTTTGACGAGATCGCCAGTGGCGATCCCCTTCGCCTTGCCGTCCTCGGTCGAGAGCCACAGCGGATTGTTATGCGAGATCTCGTAGAGCCACTTCACCGGCGAGCGGGTGTGGATCAGCGTCGGCAGCCGGAAGTTCGGCAGCAGATCGAACTCGCCCTCGGCGCGATTGAGGTCCTTCCAGTGCACGTGGCCGGGCACGTACCGCGGCACGGTGTGCTCGGGCCATCCCCACTCCGCCATCGTCGGTGAGTAGAACTCGAGCAGGCGGGACGGCGTGTTGAACCCGGTCAACGGCACACCGTCGACGACGACATGCGGTGTCGAGACATCAGCCGGCTTTTCGTGAACCTTGCTGTAGGTTTTGTCGGAGACCTTGAACACGCCGTACTTCCGCATGTACTCGAGCGGCGTGAGAGTCTCCTTTGCGGCGGTCTCAGGCAGTCCGGGAACCGAGTTCTCGAACATCCACTTGTAATACTCCTCGACGGTGATCTGCTCACCGGCGCGATAGGGAGACTCGAAGAACTTGCGGATACCAAGCGATCCGTCGGGATCGATCTTCCAGCTCAGGGCAATCCAGAACTCCGCCTCCTCCCACACTTCACCGGGATTGGCTTCGTAGGTGGCGGTGATCTTCTCGCCGCGCTTCTCGCGCGCCACCCTCAGCACCGGTTGACGGAACCCAAGCCACTGGCCGGCGTGCGTCTCCTGGCTCATGGTGTCGTGCCGTTCGGTTCCGAGGCCCATCGGCAGGACGTAGTCGGCAAACCATGCGGTTTCGCTCCACGTCGGCGTCAGCGCGATGTGGCAGCCGATCTTCTCTTTGTCCTGCAGCATCTCCATCCACGAGAAGCCGTCGGGATTGGTCCACAGCGGGTTGTAGACGCGCGTGAAGTAGACGTCCAGCTTGCCGCGTCCTTCCTTGAGGAAGTGCGGCAGCAGGAAGCTCATCTCGAAAAAGGCGAGCGGGAACTCCTTCGGGAAGAGCAGCTCGTTCCAGTAGTTGGGCGGCGGCGGCGGATTGAAGTGCTTTGGCACGAACTTGTTGGTGACGTGCATGTTCACGCCGCCGACCTCACCGAGCGATCCGGTGAGGACGACGAGCAGGTAGAGGCAGCGCGTGATCTGCCAGCCCCACAGGTTGCCCGATGCAGCCGCCCTCCAGTTGTGGGTCGCGAAGCGCGTTCCGGCGCGGCCGATTGCGCGCGCCGCCGCGACGATCTGGTCGGCCCGGACGCCGGTTTCCGCTTCCGCGTACTCCGGCGTGAACTGCGCGTACATTTCTTTCAGCGCGATGATGAACGCGTCGAAGGTCTGGGGCAGGTCCGGACGCTCCGCCGCCAGATAGTCGCGCCAGTTCACCCACTTGCGGACGAACTCGCGGTTGAAGAGGTCCTCTTCGAGGAGGATCCGGGCGATTGCGAGGAGCAGCGCGCCCTCGGTGCCCGAGTAGGCCGGCATCCAGATGTCAGCTTTCGCCGAGGTATTCGACAGTCGCGGATCGATGCAGATCAGCGTCCCGCCATTGGACTTCGACTCCATGATCCGCTGCGCGTGCGGATTGAAGTAGTGTCCGGTCTCGAGATGCGACGACAGCAGCAGGATCGTCTGGGCGTTGGCGTAATCAGGGGACGGCCGGTCCGCCCCGCACCACAGGAAATGCCCCAGGCGCGCGGACGAAGAGCAGACGTTGGTGTGACTGTTGTGGCCGTCGACGCCCCAGGCCTGGAGGACGCGGTTGGCGTAGCCGTCCTCGCCGGGCCTGCCGACGTGATACATCAGCTCGTGTCGGCGGTTCTCGACGATGGCCTTGCGGATGCGTCCACCGATGTCGTCGAGCGCCTCGTCCCAGGAGACCTGCTCCCAGCGCCCTTCGCCGCGTTCGCCTTTACGGCGCAGCGGGTACATGATCCGGTCGGGGTCCTCGAGCTGGTTGGGTGTGACGACGCCCTTCGCGCAGGTGCGGCCGCGGCTGCCGGGATGGACCGGGTTGCCTTCGATCTTCCGCACGTCCAGTGTGTTCTTGTCGACGTAGGCGAGGATGCCGCAGGCCGACTCGCAGTTGAAGCAAATGCTGGGGATGATCCAGTAGCGCCGCCGTTCCTTCTTCGGCCAGCTGGTGGATTCGAAGTCGGTGTAGTCGTCCCACTGGGAGGGATCGGGGTGGCTGCGGAAACCTTCGGACATCGGATGGATCTTACGC
>JACDDJ010000090.1 GCA_013817065.1 Acidobacteriota bacterium | reverse complement strand
CGGTGTTGATGTGCTGAAACTCATAGCCGGTTTTCAGCGAATGCTGACCGACCACCCACGTGTAATTCAGCTTCGGATTGAACACCTCGGGAAATTGCCACTGGGGATTGGTGGCCTGGCGTCCAAGGTCCGAGAAGCCTCCGATCACAGTGGTCGGAAGCCCGCCAGAGATTCTGTCGTCACTCGGCAGCCCCGAGATCCCGTAGGTCTCGAGCGCCGACGGCAAGCCCAGCGCGAGCGGGTTCTTGCCGGCGACCGTCCGCGACCAGCCGAAGCGGCCTTCGAGCAGCGAGGTGCCGCTCCGCGTCCAGGTGAACCCGCTGACGAACTGCTTGTTCGTCACATAGGTCAGGCCGTTCCCGCTTCCACCCGACGGCAGCGGCAGGGGCGGATTGTCGATGATCTCTGCATCACGGTATCCAAACCGGGCGAACCCGCTCAACGCGTTGGTGAACTGCAGATCCCCTTTGACGTTGAACTTGTCGGTGTCGTTGGTGAACTGCTGGAGGATCGAGTAGTTGTTCGCGGGACCGGCCGACGTGGGTTCCGGGAGTGCCGAGAGGACTTGCCGCGCCAGTGCCGTCATCGGGATCGGCGTACCGGCGGGATACACGTCGCCGGTGACAGGGTTACGCACCGGGACCGTGAGGATGCCCTGCCGCTGCTGGAGCGTGGCGATCGTCTGGAAGGCGACCACCTCGCGGGTCTGACGGAAGGCCTCGACGTCGGCGAAGAAGAACGCCCGGTTCTTCAGGATCGGGCCGCCGAGCGTGCCGCCGAACTGGTTACGGTCGAGCTCGGGCTTTCCCGCTGCCGGCTTGAAGAAGCCGGTCGCGTTCAGATCGGTGTTTCGAAAGAACTCCCAGGCGGCGCCGCTGAAGCGGTTCGTACCGCTGCGATACGAGACGTTGATCGTACCGCCCGCGCTGCGCCCGTACTCGGCGCTCATGTTGTTGGTGACGACGCGGAATTCGGCCACCGCGTCCGGCGAGGGCTGCATGACCTGGTTGGAGTAGCCTTGGTTGCTGGTGCCGTAGGCGTTGTTGTCGATGCCGTCGAGCAGAAAATTATTGAAGGTGCTCCGCAGCCCGTTGATGTTGAACGAGCCTTCGCGGACGGTCGAGGCTGAACCCGTGTTCAAGGGTGAGAGGCGAACACCCGGGCTGAGCAGGGCCAGCGCCGAATACTCGCGGCCGTTGAGCGGCAGGGCGACCACCTGCTGCCCGGTGATCACCTGGCCGCGCTCGCTGGTGTCGGTCTCGAGGCGGGTCGCGGCACCCGTGACCTCGATCGTCTCGGTGATATTTCCCGGCGTCAACTGCAATTCCACACGCTGCCGGGCACCGACCGTCGCCTGGACGTTGTCGGCGAGGGCGATTGAGAAGCCGGCGAGCTCAGCGGTGACGCGATAACGGCCGATGCGCACGGTGGCGAACTCGAAAGTGCCGTTCTCGTCGGTGACCTTGGTGGTCGCGATACCGGTCTCGATGCCGGTCAGCGTCACGGTGGCACCGGGAACGACGGCTCCGGTGTTGTCGCGGACAGTGCCCAGGATGGTGGCGGTGTCGAACTGTGCGTACGCAGCCGGGGCGGTGCCAAGCAGCAGCGCGCAAAGCAGGAAGAGACTATTCAGGTGATATCGGTTCGGCAATGTACCGGTCTCCGGAGTGATTGATGGTTTGGGGGGGTCGACGCCGTGGGAGTGGCGATTGGACCGCGCCAATACTGATGGCCGAGACCGTGTTCCGTCAAGTAAAACTGCGATGACGCGGCCTCTGCCGCCCGACAGCTATAATCCGCCCCACCAATGGTGCTCCCTCAAACTCCACCGCAGACGGCCGTCGACCCGGCGGTCGACTCCGTCTACCGTCGTCACCGCCGCAGCGTCTTCATTGGCATTTTCATCGGCTACGCCGGGTACTACCTGGTCCGAAACAACCTCGCCCTCGCCATCCCGGACATCCTCCGTGAGTATCCGCAGTACTCGAAAGCCGAGCTCGGGTTGGCACTCACGGGGCTGTCGCTCGCCTACGGACTCTCGAAGTTCCTGATGGGGGCGGTGTCGGACCGGAGCAATCCCAAGTATTTTCTGCCGCTCGGACTCTTGCTCTCGTGCGCGATCATGATGACGACCGGACTGGTCAAAGCTGTGTATGGCTCGCTGGCGATCCTGATCGCGCTGCAGACGCTGAACGGATGGGTGCAGGGGATGGGCTGGCCGCCCTGCGGCAAGACCATGGTTCACTGGTTCGGCACCCGCGAACGCGGCCTGGTGGTGTCGGTGTGGAACGTGTCGCACAACGTCGGCGGCGCGCTCGTCGCCAACTTCGCACTCCTCGGCGTGGCGCTGTTCAACGACTGGGGGGCGAAGTTCTATTTCAACGCCATGATCGCGGCCGTCATCGCGGTGGTGGTGTTCGTCCTGATGCGCGACACGCCGCAGTCAGTCGGCCTGCCGCCCGTCGAGGAATACCAGAACGACTACCCACCCGACTACAGCGCCGATCACGAGCGGACCTTTACATTCCGCGAGATCTTTTTCGAGCACGTCCTCCCCAACAAGTACCTGTGGGCCCTGGCGTTCGCGAATGCGTTCGTCTACTTCGTGCGGTACGGGGTCGTGAACTGGATTCCCACGTACCTCGAGACGGCCAAGGGGTTCTCGTTCCAGCAATCGAGCATCGCCTGGTCCCTGTATGAGTACGCCGCCATTCCCGGCACGATCGCGTGCGGGTGGATGTCTGATCGCGTGTTCAAGAGCCGGCGTGCCCCGGCCACCATGCTGTTCATGGCGCTCACGCTGGTGGCCGTGGTCGTCTACTGGCTGAACATGCGCGGCCCGCTCTGGATCGACTATGCGGCCCTGATTGCGATCGGCTTCCTGATCTACGGCCCGATCATGATCATCGGGCTGCACGCCCTCGACCTGGTACCGAAGAAGGCTGCGGGCACGGCGGCGGGGTTCACCGGCTTTTTCGGCTACGTGTTCGGGTCAGCCGTCGCGGGCACGGGCGTTGGCTGGATCGCAGACAACTGGGGATGGAACGGCGTGTTCATCACGATGGTGGTGTGCTGCATCCTGACGATCGTCTTCAGCGCGTTCACGCTCGGGCATAAGGCCACCAGCGCCGGACGCGCCTGAGCTTCAGGCGCCGCGCATCGCAATCCGCTCGATCGCCCGCTCCGCCGCGCGGCGGACCTCGGGGCTCCTGTCCTGCAGCAGCGGCTGCAACAGCGTGCTCTCCGCGGCGCCGCCAATGGCGCCCAGGATCGTGGCCGTATTCCCGCGGATCGTCTCGCTTGGATCCCTCAGGTGGACGGCGAGCTCGCGCGCGAGCGGTGATCCCATTTCCAGGAAGTAGCCGGCGACCTGCGGTGTGAGTTTGTCGGAGTCGAGCGAATTGGCAAGACGCGCGATGAAGTTGCCGCCGAGGCGCTGCAGCGCGTACGACATCGCAGCCCTGACCATGTCGGACGGGTCGGTACTGACGGCGCTCTCGAGCAGCGGCCGCGCCGACGCGTCCTGCGTGCGACCCAGCCCTTCGGCTGCCGCACGACGGATGAATGGGTCCTTGTCTTCCAGCCGGGCCGTGAAGGTGGCGACGCTCGAGGGATGCGCGATACGCGCGAGAGCATCGAGGGCCGACCATGCACCCTCACCCTTGCGATAGTGTTCGAGCTGCTCGGTCAAGGCCCGAATCGCCGTCGCCTCGCCGATGTCGCCAAGCGCCCGCATCGCGGCGAGCCGGACCGGCTGCTGCGAGTCATTCACCGCCTTGATCAGCGCCTCGCCGGCCGATTTGATCTTCAGCCGGCCGATTACGCGCGCTGCCCCGGCCCGGATCGCTGGATCGTAGTGATCGAGGGCCTTGATCAACACGGTGCCATACGCGTCCGCCGCCGGGGGGGCGATCGCGCCAAACGCATACAGCGCTTCGATCCGCACTTTCTGATTCTCGTCGTCCACCGCGGCGAGAAGATTGGTCAGCAATACGCCGGGCACCGGGCGAGGCCACACCGCCAGCGGACCCGCGGAGAACGCGTTCTCGGCCCGCCCGGCGTTCCGCACTTCGACGAAGAAAGCAACTCGCCGGCGGCCGGGCATATCGTCCACCAGGTAAAAGGACAGTTCGGTGTCGATAGCGGCGAGCTGCACGCCGTCCATCGGATCGAGGACCAGCGCGGCAATCGGTTCGATGGCCTCGAGGTGCTTCGATTCCCGCAGCAGCCGCAGCGCCGTCATCCGGGCTGCCGGATCCGGGTTCCGCAGGTTGCGGACCACGTCGTCAAACCGCTGTTGTTGCGCGTGGGCCGCCGTCCCTGGGAGAGGGGTCGCGATGAAGAGGGCCGCAATAAAGATGGCGAGTACGTTCCGCATGTTTGCCCTTATCGGCAGATGTCAGCTGGACCTTGCGGCGGGGCTAATTTCGCGCGGCTCCGTAGGCGTTGGAGCGGCCGACCGCGAGGACGTCCCGCAGGTAACGTCCGGTGTGGGAAGCTTCGACCAGGGCCAGCTGCTCAGGTGTGCCGACGCCAACGATGTGACCGCCCGCTTCCCCACCCTCGGGCCCGAGATCGATCAGCCAGTCGGCGGTCTTGATGACGTCGAGATTGTGCTCGATCACCAGCAGGCTGTGGCCGGCGGCGAGGAGCTTCTTGAACGCCGCCAGCAGCTTGGCGATGTCGTCGAAATGCAGTCCGGTGGTCGGTTCGTCGAGGATGTACAGGATCCGGTCGCCGGTATTGGACGAGAGGTGCGCCGCGATCTTGATGCGCTGCGCCTCGCCGCCCGACAGCGTGGTGGCGGGCTGGCCCAGCCGCAGGTAACCCAGCCCGATCTCGTCGAGTACCTGGAGGCGGCGCAGGACCTTCGGCGACCCGTTGAAGAAGGTCAGCGCCTCGCGGACGGTCATGTCGAGGACCTGGTCGACGCCGCGACCGCGATACTTCACCTCGAGGACCTGCGGCTTGAAGCGCTTGCCCTCGCACTGATCGCAGGGGACGAAGACGTCGGCGAGAAACTGCATCTCGACCTTCACTTCGCCTTCACCCTCACACGCTTCACACCGGCCGCCCGGGACGTTGAAGGAAAAGTGACTCGCCGTCAGCCCACGGGCGCGAGCATCCTTGGTCGACGCAAACAGTTCCCGAATCGGGTCGAACGCCTTCAGGTAGGTCACCGGGTTGGAGCGCGGCGTGCGGCCGATCGGATTCTGGTCGACGAGGACGATGTCGGAGATCTGCTCGGCCCCCTCGAGACGCGTGTGGGCGCCGACGCGGCGGTCCCAGTCCCCCTTCGCGCGTTTGAGCGCCGCGTAGATCACCTCGTGGACGAGCGTGCTCTTGCCCGAGCCGCTGACGCCGGTGACGCATGTCAGCAGGCCCAGCGGGATCTCGACGTCCACGCCCTTGAGATTGTGCTCGGCCGCACCAAGGATTCTGATCTTCTGCGTCGTCGGCTTTCTGCGGACGGCGGGCAGCGGAATCGCGAGCTCGTCGCGCATGTACTTGGCGGTCAGCGACCGCGGCTCGTGCATCAGCCCGTCCAGCGTGCCGGTGTAGATCACCCGGCCACCCTGCTCGCCGGCACCAATCCCCATGTCGATCACGGTGTCGGCCACCTTGATCATGTCGGCGTCGTGCTCAACAACGAGGACGGTGTTGCCCTGGTCGCGTAACTTGCGCAGGATCGCGATCAGCCGCTCGTTGTCGCGCGAGTGCAGCCCGATCGACGGCTCGTCGAGCACGTACAGCGTGTCGACCAGGGCCGACCCGAGCGAAGTGGCCAGGTTGATACGCTGCGACTCACCACCC
This sequence comes from Acidobacteriota bacterium, assembly GCA_013817065.1. Taxonomy (GTDB): domain Bacteria; phylum Acidobacteriota; class Vicinamibacteria; order Vicinamibacterales; family 2-12-FULL-66-21; genus JACDCA01. Next base: position 4,957 of record JACDDJ010000090.1, on the reverse strand, counting down.
GACAGCGTCGACGACAGCCGGTCCAGGGTGAGGTAGTCGAGACCGACGTCGCGCAGAAATCCAAGGCGGCGGCTGATCTCGGCGAGGACCCTGTCGGCAATCGCGGTCTCCTTTTCGGAGAGCACGAGTCCGGCGAAGAAGGACTCAGCCTGCCGCACCGTGAGGGCCGAAACCGCGTCGATCGTGCGCTCACCGACACGCACGTCGCGGGCTTCGCGCCGTAACCTGGATCCGGCGCACTCCGGACACGTCAGGTATCCGCGGTAGCGACTGAGGAAGACCCTGACGTGGACTTTGTATTTCTTCTTCTCGAGCCAGCGGAAGAATCCCTTGATGCCTTCGTACTCCATGGCGGGGCTCCCGGCATCCCGCCTGGCGGCCTCGACTCGCTCCCGCTCCGTTCCGGCCGCGGCACTCTCGCCGTCGACGATGAACCGCTTCTCTTCGTCGGTCAGCTTCGACCACGCCACGTCCATTCGGACACCGCGCACCCTGGCGGCGCGCTTCAGATCGGCGAGCTGGGCGCGATAGTGCGGTTTGCTCCACGGCTCGATGGCGTTCTGCGTGATCGACTTCGACTGGTCGGGAACGACGAGGTCCATGTCCAGCTCGATGATGTTGCCGAAGCCGTGACAGACAGGGCACGCACCGAAGGGGTTGTTGAAGGAAAACAGGCGCGGCTGCGGAATCTCGTACTGGATGCCGCACGGACGGCATTCGAAGCGCTCGCTGAATTCGTGGCGATAGTCGCCCCCGGCGTCGGCGTCCCGGAGCTGGATCGCGAACGCCGCTCCGCCACCCTCGGCGTACGCCATTTCGATCGAGTCGGTGAGGCGCGTCCGGATGTCTCCGTCCACCTTGATGCGATCGACAACCACCTGCAGACTGCCGCGGTCCCGCAGCGCCGCCGGATCCACCTCGTCGAGCGGGACGGCCGCACCGTCCACGAGCAGACGTCCGAAACCTTTTCGTCGCAGCGTCGTCAGCGTCTCGGCGATCGGATCCGAGAGATTCGGCAGCGCCGGCTGCGGTGCGGCGGTGACGTCCTCGGCTGATTCCTCGGCGATCTCTTCCTCGTCGACCTCGGGCGCAACCGCGACCGCCGGGGCGACAACGACCGGCATCTCGAACCCGATCAAGAGGCGCGTGCCATCGCCGAGCGCACCTAGCTTTCCGGCGACGACTTCAGCCGTCTCGCGGCCCACTTCCAATCCGCAATTGCGGCAAAACGTGCGGCCGACCCGCGCATAGAGGAGCCGCAGGTAGTCGTGGATCTCGGTGGTGGTGCCGACCGTGGACCGCGGGTTGCGGATGCTGTTTTTCTGGCGGATCGCGATCGCCGGGCAGATCCCCTCGATCGAGTCGACGTCGGGCTTCTCCATTCGCTCGAGGAACTGCCGCGCATACGCCGACAGTGACTCGACGTAGCGGCGCTGCCCCTCCGCATAAATGGTGTCGAACGCGAGTGACGACTTGCCCGACCCGCTGACGCCGGTCATCACGATGAGCGTGCGCGTCTGGAGCGTGACATCGACGTTCTTGAGATTATGGGTTCGCGCCCCCCGGACGATGATCTGCCCGCGGCGCGACGGCGAAGGCGTTGCTGCCATGTACTCTGTGCTCTTCTGTCGAAACCTGAACAGTCCATGGTAGCGGCAGCAGGGCCGGCGTTCAACCTCGTCTGACTGTCGCGCCCGGGTCGCCTCGCCAAATGAACGCTTGCATCCTGAACCGTGCTATTTTGTTGAGGCTTTTCTGGAACCAGACCGGGGTGTCCCCGGAGGGCTGGTCCGGACTCAAAAAGAGGGGGCTGTGTCAGTCCGTTTGTTTATAGGCAATCTGCCTTATGCCGCGAACGAGGTAGATCTGCGGGAACACCTGTCGAGTGTCGGCGCACCTGCCCAGATCGTTCTTCCAGTCGACCGGGAAACCGGCCGGCCGCGCGGATTCGCATTCGTCGATTACGCTGATCGCGCCGTCGCCGAAGAAGCAATCCGGCGATTCAATCAACAGCCGTTCAAAGGACGGCCGCTCGCCGTCAGCGAGGCCCGTCCGCGTGAAGACCGTCCACCGGGTCCGCGCCCGGGCGGTTACAGCAGCGGCGGCGGTGGCGGTGGTTTCAGTAGTCCCCGGCCAGGCCCCGCCGGGCCAGGCGGGTTCAGCGGACCGCGACCGGGCGGCTTCTCCCCTCGTCCATCCGACTCCGGTCCTGGTGGGGGCGGCGGAGGCGCACGCCGGAACTTCGGGCCCGATGCGCCGCCTAAGGGCAAGCGCAAACCGCAGCGCAAGGACGAAGGACGGCCGCGCGGCCCGATCAAGGAGCGTCCCGTCAGCCGACTCTACGAAAACGACGAAGACTGGCGCGCTGCACCGGGCGAGGAAGAAGAGATCGACGACATCGCCACCAGCAAGGCGCTCGACGATGTCGACACCGATCCGGACGAGAAATCCGACGACGAATAGGCACACGGATCAACGGAGCATCCGGATCGACACGAAGGCCGGCCCGCGCCGGCCTTTTGTACCGGCACCACCTCTCCCGGCTTGCCAGAACGGCACATGCAGACACACGTGAAGGTCGTCGCCGTCGCATTCATCGTCTTCGGCGCGCTGGGCATTCTCGCCGCGTTGGTCCTCATGGCGGCCTTCGGAGGCGCCGCCGGCATTGTCGGCGTGGGCGCGGACCCGGAGGAGGCAGCCTTCGCGCTGCCGATCATCGGTCTGACCGGCACCCTGCTCAGCTTGTTCCTGTTCGCGGTCTCGGTTCCGGGCCTGATCACCGGCTTCGGGCTCCTCTCCTGGAGACCGTGGGCGCGCGTGCTGGCGATCGTGCTGTGTGCTATACAGCTGATCAATATTCCATTCGGCACCCTGCTGGGTATTTACGGCCTCTGGGTGTTGCTGAATCACGACACAGAACGCCTGTTTACCGGGGGACCGCCCGCCACGATCTGAAGCACAGCTTTTGCAATGAGTAACGGCATGTCCAACGTGGGTCCATCGCCCACCCTCCCGTCCGATACGTCCGAGATCACATCGCACACGGCGACGCATCAATGGCAGAGCTTCGAGTTCCGCATGCGCCATCGCCGCGCGGAACGATGCCTGCTGCGCGCCGAGATGGCACTGGACGCCGGGGTCGAGGATGACGCGCGCGAGGCGCTCGACGAAGCAGAGCGCCTCCACTCCGAGAATCCCAAGCTTGCTGCGCTGCAAGCGATCCTCGCGGATCGCGCCGCCGCGAGCGTCGTCGCATATCAGGCGGCGCAGCACGCGTCGAGCCGGGGGCGTATGGTGCGCGTCGCCGCGGCCGCGCTCATCTTCCTGCTGGTGGGTGCGGGCGCGTACCTGGGGACAAGGACGGACGCACCCGACGTCCGCACCGCGCCGGCCGCGGTGCCCAACGCTACGGAACTCGCTGGCTCCAACTCGCCTGCTCCGCTGTCGTTGCCGGCGGCACCGGCGGTCAACGAGACGAGTTTGAGTGCCTCTACGCCGACCGCGACCGCTGGACGCGTGGAGGCGCCGCAGCCGGACTCGGCGGTCGATGCGACGATCCGCGTGCCCGACACCGCATCGGCAAACACTTCGGCACGACCCTCCGACACAAAGTCAAAGCCCGCGTTGCCGGCGTTCAACCCGCAGTTCGCCGAGCCGCGCCCTGTGACGTTGCCGTCTCCATCATCGTCGGCCGATGCGGTCCCGCTGCGGACCGCGGCGGCACCAGCAGTACCAGAGCCCGCTCCGGTCATTCCAGAGACGCCCGGCGCCGCACCTGGGACTACGCTCGATCGGATGGGCGAGAAGCTGCCGGCGGCGAACATGCCGGCGACCGAACGTCGGGCCGCACCGGAGAAGCCGGCCGTCGCGGACAATGTTCCTGCGGCCCCTGTGGTCCCTGTGGTCCCTGTGGTCAATGAGGAGCCGCGCGTCCGCGCCGTCCTGGCGCGTTACGAGGCGGCGTATAGCGGCTTGAATGCTGCTGCCGCCCAACAGGTCTGGCCTGGAGTGGACGAACGATCACTCGCCCGCGCGTTCGATACGCTGCAATCGCAGCAGGTGTCGCTTGGCCAGTGTGCGGTGCAGGTGGCGGGCACGACTGCCAGCGCCAGCTGCAACGGCCGCATCACATGGACGCCGAAAGTCGGGGGCGGATCGCAGAGTACCGCTCGCCAGTGGCGCTTCGAGCTGCACAGCGGAAATGGCGTGTGGCAGATCACACGCGCCGAAGTCCGGTAGCGGCTGCCCTTACCAGGAGTACTCGAGCGCCAGTGTCGGGGTGAGTGGAGCGCTCAGACCCCGGCGCACCAGCGGGATGCTGACGTGACCGCCGAGAACGAACGTCCCGCCCACGTTCCACTTGGCACCGGCGACGATACTCGCGAGCGTGGTCCCGGACTCCCCGGCCGTCAAGCGAAGCGTCTCGACGCCGGCGATCGTCGGGTGGGGATTGCCGGCGAGTTCGATGCTCCCCAACTCTGCGACTCGTCTGACGAGCACCTCTCCTGAGAGCGTGAGCCGCGGCTGCACCGCGAAGGTGGCCGCGCCGGAGAAGTTGACTTCATCCGAGACGCCGCCGAAGACCACCGCGCCGTTCCCGTGGAGCGAGAACGGGCCCCTCTCATACGCAGCGATCGCGAGAAAGCGATAGGCCGTCGCCCCCGCGCCGAGCAGATTGTCCTCGTCGCCGGTCGGCAGCCGGACCTCAGCGGCGGCGGCGAATGCGCCGCTGGACGTCGCGACGAGGTTGACCTTGGCGCGCAGCGCGACGTCGCCGATGCCGCTCGCCGAAGCTTCGCCTGCTGCCTGCAACGACGGAGTGCCTCGATAGACGTTGAGGCGTTCACCGTCGATCCTGAGCTGGACGAGCGGCAGTGCGGCTCCGATCTCGAATCGATCGGTGATCCCGACGCTGGCATATCCGGTCAACGTGCTGCTGCGCACGCGCAGGGTGAGC
>JACDDJ010000640.1 GCA_013817065.1 Acidobacteriota bacterium | reverse complement strand
GTCGAGTCTCGGCTCCGCGTCCAGGATGTCAAAGATCGCCGGCGTGGCAAAGCCGCCGTCGAGCCGCACGAGAAAGCGCGCCTTGGGGAAGGCCGCGCGCAGGAGATCGAGGAGCCGGCGCAGCACTGGGCGCGCCCCGCGCGTGGCCGGCGCATTGCCGGGCCGGAGCACTGCCGCGCAGAGGTACTGCTCAGTCTCGTCATCAAAGGTGACAAACGCCAGCAGCGGCAGATAGCACCAGGTGTCGTAGTGGCCGTTGAAGAACGTCAGTTGCTGGGCCCCATGCGTCGGGTCGTCGGTCGGATCGAGATCGATCGTGATCCGGCGGGCTCGACCATGCCGCCGTTGGCGATGGCGCTCGATCACGCTCGCCGCCAATTCACACCCCATCGCATAGAGGTCTTGCGCCCCGACCTGGTTTTCGAAGCGCGAGAGCGTCGGTTGCGACGCGAGCGGGTCGCCGTCGATGGGGTCGCGTCCCAGCAGGAGCTTGTGAATGGGGTCGGCGGCGAGGTCGTCGGCGTCATTCGCATCGGGATGGCCGCACGCGAGCCCGAAGATGCGCTGCGCCAAGAGATCCGTGAGCGTGTGCCGCACTTTCCCGGGCTGCCGATCATCGACGAGGCATCGGGCGAAGCCATCGATCAACCCATAACGCGCGTCCGCGGCCGTGAGCAGGATCGCGCCGCCATCAGAGCTCGCATGAGGCTGATCGAACGTGGCGATGAGGGGTTTGTTGAAGAGGTCTGGAAAGAGAACAGTCTGTGGTATCGTGTCGTCGCTCAAGCAAAAGCCTCCGTCGTGAGAAAAAGCTCGTGTGGCAACGGCTTTGTATCATGCGGAGGCTTTTGTGTCTCTACCGAAATCGGCCCCTTCGGTAGAGTCGAAGACGAGCGCGGTGGCGGTAGGTGCGGGGAGTCGCTGAGACCGGCGACTTTCGTCGAACGCCGGTGCCTCAATCCTCACCGTTGCTCCGTTTCTCGTCTCCGCTCATCGAACCGGACGTGCGGATTTCCCGCATCCGGCTCTCCGACTGGTTTCACGCCGAGGTACACGAGCGAGGGCCGACGTGCAGCGGACGCAACCGCACGACGCCGAGCGGGCCAAAGACCTGCTCGGCCGGGAAGGTCCGGGTCCCGCGCGTCGGGACCTTATGCCGTCGCCGCAGAAAGTGGCGCGCACAGGCGTAGACGTAATTGTCGATGGCCCGATACGCCATCAACCGGGTGCCGTAACTGAAGTAGGTCGCCCAGCCCCGCAACGTGCGATTGAGCCGAGCCACCACCTCGGGCCACGCCCCCTGATTCCCGGGCCGGAGCACCGCACGGACGGCGGCCTTGACCCGCTGGATGCCCTTCTTCGACGGCTTCGCGGCCAAGTACGCATGGCCGTCCTTCCGATAGCGGTCCCACCCAAAGGTGTAGCCCAGGAAGTCGAACGACTCATGCTGCACGTGTCGGAGACACGTCTTGGTCTCGTTGAGGGTCAGGCCCAGATGCGTCATCGCCCACCGCGTCCACGCCAGCGCCTCGGCCGCGTGCCCGCGACTGAGGATGACGAAGTCATCGGCATAGTTGATGAGGCGCGCCTGGTACTGCGCGCCTTTCCCTCGCTCACGCCACGCCCGGAGAAAGCGATGCATGTAGATGTTGGCGAGCAGCGGACTGATGACGCCACCCTGCGGCGTGCCCCGCGTACTGCGCTTCCCACCCGTCATGCGTCGCCCGCCCCGCTCATTCTGCTCCTCGATGGGCGTCTTCAGCCACATCTTGAGGAGATGCAGCACATGCCGGTCCACCACGCGGCGGGCGACACTCTGCAGCAACTCCTGGTGCGGAATGGTGTCGAAGTATTTCGACAGGTCGGCGTCGACCACCTCCGTGTATCCGTCGCACAGCGCGTCGTGGACCACCCGGACCGCGTCCTGCGCGCTCCGCTTCGGTCGATACCCATACGCACTGTCGTCGAAGTCCGCCTCGAAGATCGGCTCCAGTACCAGCTTGACGGCCGTTTGCACCACCCGGTCCCGAATCGTCGGAATCCCGAGCGGACGCTCACCGCCGTCAGGTTTGGGAATCAGGACCCGACGCACCGCGTCGGGTCGATACGTCTTGTCCTGCAACGCCCTCTTCAGCCCTACGAGCCACGCCTCCCGCCCGGACGCCTCGATGGCCGCGAACGTCACCCCATCCACGCCGGGCGTCCGGGCCCCCCGCGCCGCGCGCGAGACCCGGTAGGCGTGGGTGAGCACGTCGTCGCGGCACACCTTGTCGTACAGGAGGTAGAAGCGGTACGCAGGCTCATTCTTCGCCTTGACATATAGCGCCCTCTGAAGCCGCCGAACACTGTCAGGAGTCTGCAGGCTCACGCCAATCTCCGCATCCTTGGCTTCCTCAGACGCACCCAGAAGCGAGGCCGCTTCCCTCCCCCGGCATTACCCGGCTTCGTCAGTGCTATCGACCTCTCCGACGCCCACGCCGGCCCGGCAGCCGTTGCTGCCGTCGAGCGTCGCGACCGCTCGCCGCGCGTGGGCCTCCCACGTTGCCCAGAGAACCGTTCGCACGTGCTGCTCCCACTACCCCGGTGGACTCCGCCCCCTGCACATGTCGGTTGCTTCGGAGACGGATGCCAGCCTTCCCCGTTATTCAGGCGGGTCGGCGTCCACATCTTCACTTTCGAGGCCTGCTCAGGATTCACTCGCGTTGCAGCCCGTGCGATTGCTAATCTCCCAAATGGAGACCTTGTCCCTGCAGCTTCGACAGCGAGGTCGCCCGCGCCATCGTGCAGGTAGCTACCGAGTCGAACCGACGATTACTCGGGTGGAACTTCCATCCACTGGTCCTCCGCGCCTTCGTGGCGCACGGAATTATCCGGGTTAGAAGATCGATCATTTCAACTGGAACTGAGCACACTCGTTTGTGAAGCGGTGGAATTCATCGCCGAGTTCTTGTCCCATCGCGGCAACGTATGGGTCCCGGCGCTCGTCAGTCGTTTGCGTTGACATCCACCACGGAACCCTTCGCTTTGAATTGGCTGTTTTACATTCGAACGCGTGCGGTCGGCCGTTCAAGTAATGGGCGCGGCGCCTGCGGTCAGGCGTGAAATAGCAGCTCGAGCTGCAAACAGTGCAACACATCCATGTCCGGCGTCCACAGTTGC
>JACDDJ010000639.1 GCA_013817065.1 Acidobacteriota bacterium | reverse complement strand
GAAGGCCGAGTACGACTCGCTCTTCCTCAGCAACTACCTCGATATTTACGTGAAGGACGCGCTGAAGCGCGTGCCCGGCGTCAGCGACGTCATCATCTTTGGTGAGCGCAAGTACGCAATGCGCCTGTGGCTCGACCCGGACCGCCTCGCGGCCCGCGCCATCACGGCCAACGACGTCGTCGCGGCACTGCGTGAGCAGAACGTACAGGTGGCGGCCGGCAGCGTCGGGCAGGCGCCAGCGCCGTCCGGCCAGATGTACCAGCTCAGCGTCCGCGCCGTCGGACGTCTTCGCGAAGCCTCCGAGTTCGAAGACATTATCGTCAAGAGCGTCGGCGGCGGTCTTGTGCGGCTCAAGGACGTCGGGCGGGCAGAACTGGGGGCGGAAACCTATGGATCGCAGCTCCGCTTCCAGGGCGGCGAGGCGGTGGGTTTCGGCGTCATCCAGCTCCCGACGGCAAATGCACTGGACGTCGAACAGGCCGTCTCGGCCGAGATGGAGCGGCTCTCGGCGCAGTTCCCTCCGGGGATGCGCTACCTGGTCTCGTTCAATACCACCGACGTCGTCGAAGAATCGATCCGGGAAGTCGTCAAGACGCTGCTCGAAGCGATCGCGCTGGTCGTCCTCGTCATCTTTTTGTTCCTGCAAACCTGGCGCAGCACGATCATCCCGGCCATCACGATTCCGGTCTCGCTCATCGGCGCCTTCGCCTTCGTCAAGCTGATGGACTATTCCATCAACACGCTGACGCTCTTCGGCATCATCCTCGCCACCGGTATCGTCGTTGACGATGCGATCGTGGTGATCGAGAACATCGAGCGGCACATCCAGGAATACAAGAAGAGTGCGCGGCAGGCGGCGTCAGACGCCATGCGCGAGGTCTTCGGCGCCGTGATCGCAACCGGCCTGGTTCTGGTCGCGGTGTTCATCCCAGTTGCCTTCTTTCCGGGAACGACCGGCCGTCTCTACGCCCAGTTTTCGATGACGATCGCCTTTGCCGTGGCGCTCTCGGTGTTCAACGCCATCACCTTGACGCCGGCGCTCTCGGCGCTGCTCCTCGACCGCGAAAATCACGAGAAGGGCCGGTTCTTCACGTGGTTCGAGCGGCAGATCACGCGCGGGACCAATGCCTACGTTCGCGCGCTTCGCGCCGGGATGCGATGGCGCTGGGCCCTCGTCGCAGTCTTCATGGTTTCGCTCGGCCTGACCTGGTGGGTCTACCGCACCGTGCCGCAGGCGTTCGTGCCCGAGGGTGATCCTGGCTACTTCATCGTGCAGGTGCAGGCGCCGGCAGGAGCGTCGCTCGAATACACCGGCCAGGTCGCTCAGCAAGCGGAGAAGATCCTGCTTGGTGATCCGGACATCATGGCGCTCTTCTCGGTCATGGGGTTCAGCTTCGGCGGGGCCGCGCCGAATGCCGGGATCATGTTCGTGCGGTTGAAGGCGTTTGACGACCGCCCGGGCGCGGGGCACTCCCTGCAGGCAGTGCTTGGCCGGATCAGCGGACCGTTGATGTCGATCCCGGGCGCCATCATCGTCGGGTTTCCGCCGCCCTCCATTCCGGGGCTCGGCCGGTTCGGCGGATTCGAATTCCAGATCCTCGATCAGACCGGCACCGACATCACGAACCTTGCCCAGGCGACGCAGGCCGTGGCGGCGGCCGGGAACCAATCGCCGAAGCTGCGCGGCTTGTTCAGCTCGTTCACCGCCAACGATCCGCAGTTGCAGGTGACCATCGACCGCCAGCGCGCACTCGCGCTCGGGCTGCCACTGAACGAGATCACCAGCGCGCTGCAGATTTTTCTCGGCTCGCAATACGTGAACGACTTCGAATTCAACAATCGCGCATACCGCGTCTATGTGCAGGCCGACCAGAATTTCAGGTCCACGCCGCAATCGCTCAAGCAGCTCTACGCCCGCACGCGGACCGGCGAAATGGTGGCGCTCGACCAGGTGGTGGACGTCAAGGAAGTCACCTCGCCACAGGTCATCAGCCACTTCAACCTGTTCCGATCCGCCACCGTCAACGGCTCGGCGGCCGCCGGCGTGAGCTCCGGCGAGGCTCTCGCGGAGATGGAACGCATCGCCAGGTCGACGCTGCCGGAGGGGATGAGCTACGCGTGGTCAGGTATCTCGCTGGAAGAAACCAAGGCCGGACAGCAGTCCTTCCTGATCTTCGGGCTCGCTCTGCTGCTGGTCTATCTGACGCTGGCGGCCCAGTACGAAAGCCTCGTGCTGCCCTTCATCGTCCTGCTCGGTGTGCCGCTCGCGGTCCTCGGGGCCCTGGCGGCGCAATGGTCGCGGGGTCTGTCTAACGACGTCTACTGCCAGGTCGGCCTGGTCATGCTGATCGGACTGGCGGCGAAGAATGCCATCCTGATCGTGGAGTTTGCCGAACAGCTGCGGCACAAGGGGCTTTCGGTGGTCGAGGCGGCGATCGAAGCGTCACGCCTGCGGCTCCGTCCCATCCTGATGACGTCTCTCGCCTTCATTCTCGGAGTGCTGCCGCTCGTCTTTGCCTCCGGAGCAGGGCAGGAGGCCCGTCATTCGGTCGGAACGGCGGTCGCGGGCGGGATGTTCGTGTCCACTTTCCTGAACGTCATCTTCATCCCCGTGCTGTATGTGGTGGTGCGATCGGCCATTGGCGGCGGATCGAAGCAGCCCGAGGTGGCATGACAAAGCGGTCAATCACCCGAAATCCTTGACAATATTGAAATTCGCGTAGTACGCTGCCCGGTCTATATTCTTTGGCAGCGCGGGCTGCCCGGAGCGCGCCAGCAGTTCACGCACGCCACGGCGGGGCAGCGGAACCGAGCGGCGCAGTTGGGCTCGGCGACCTTATCAGGGCCGAGGGCTGGAGGAGAGCGGCGATGCAGATCGACGAACGGGTCGTCGAAGGAGTAATGATCCTCGACCTCAAGGGCAAGATGACGCTTGGCGAGGGTGACGAACTCCTCAAAGACAAGATCAACTCGCTCATTCAGCAGAACCAGAAGAACCTGCTGCTCAACCTCGAGGGCGTGCCGTACATCGACAGCGCTGGCCTCGGAGAAATCGTCCGCACGTATACAACCGTGAGCCGTCAGGGTGGCAAGCTGAAGCTGCTCAACCTGACCAAGCGGATTCAGGATCTCCTGGCGATCACCAAGCTGTTGACGGTGTTCGAT
>JACDDJ010000089.1 GCA_013817065.1 Acidobacteriota bacterium | reverse complement strand
ATCGAAACGCGCGACGTGATCCTGCACCCGCCCGTCCAGCGCCGCGGCCGCGCTGGCGTCGAAGTAGTGCGATAGATCGGTGCTCGCAACCAGCAGCGCACGGCGCGTTCGCGCCGAGGCAGCCAGTAGTTGCGCAAGCGTCTCGATGGTCCCGCGAGTCTGGTAACCCATCAGCATCGGTACGATCGGCACATCGGGGAGCAGGTGCCGGAGAAACGGCAGCTGCATTTCGAGCGAGTGCTCGCGGGTGTGCGCCGCCGGACTGTCATGAACGATGGGCGATCGAAGCAGTTCGGCGGCCGCTTCCTCGTGAATCGACAGCGCACCAAGCGGCGAGTCGAACTGCCCCTCCGACCATAACGACACACCTTCGAACGCGGTGAAGTGCGAGGGCCCCACGAGCAAGACCACCTCGTACGTTCCAGCGGACGCTGCCTTGTAGGCGTAGGCGCCAACCGGCCCAGAGAACATCAGACCCGCATGAGGCGCAATGATCGCCTCGATGTCGGCGGACGGCTTGACGTCAGCGGCCTCCACGTACAGGTCGAGATCCCGCTTCAGCGCTCCGGCAGTGCCCGGATACCACGTCCCCGCCACTGCCGCTGGCCTGACCCGCACGTGACAGCCTCCCGGTTCTTGATACCATCCTCGGCAATGCCGACCTTCACGCGTGACGACGTCCAGCGCCTGGCGTCCCTGGCTCGCCTGGAGCTGAGCACCGAGGAGACTGTGCTCTTCACGCGCCAGCTGGCCGACGTGCTCGAGTTCGTTCGCCAGATTCAGGCGGTCGACACCTCGTCAGTGCACGCGCCTTCGTCGGCGGTCGACAGCACCCCTACCCTTCGCGCCGACCACGTGTTGCCCTCGCTCGAGCGGGCCGAGGTACTCGCGGCATCACCGGCCGCCGATGCCGCCGCCGGTCTTTTCAAGGTACCACGGGTCCTCAACGGATGACGCGGCGGGGAGCGCTCGAGCTGCGCGACCTGATCGCGCGCGGGGATACTTCGGCGAAAGCGGTGTGTGACGAGACGCTCGACCGGGTCCGGCGGTCGCCTGCACAGCTCAACGCGTTTGTCGCGATCGGGGAAGAACGCGCCCGCGCTGCGGCCAGCGCGCTCCGGTCGCATCCCGATCCGGCGTCGCTGCCGTTACTCGGTGTGCCGATCGCGGTAAAGGACAACATCTGCACGCGCGGCGTCCGCACCACCGCGGGATCACGCGTCCTCGAGAACTACATCCCGCCCTATGACGCCGCGGTCATCGAGCGTCTCGAATCGGCCGGCGCGGTCATCGTCGCCAAGACCAACTGTGACGAGTTCGCGATGGGCTCGTCGACCGAGCACTCCGCCTTCGGTCCATCGCGCAACCCCTGGGACCCGGAGCGGACGGCGGGCGGCTCCAGCGGCGGCTCCGCCATCGCGGTGGCGACCGGGGTCGTGCCGCTCGCGCTTGGCTCCGAGACGGGTGGCTCCGTCCGTCAGCCGGCGGCACTGTGCGGCGTCGTCGGTGTGAAACCGACCTACGGGCGGATCTCCCGCTACGGACTCATCGCCTTTGCCTCCTCGCTCGACCAGGTCGGCGTCTTCGGCGCAAACGTGAAGGACGCTGCGGCGTGTCTCGGGGTCCTCGCCGGACCCGATCCGCGCGACGCGACATCCGCACCCGTCGCTGTCGAGGATTATGTCGCCGCGACAACGCAGGAGGTGGGTGGTCTTCGGATCGGCGTGCCGCACACGTTGATGGCCGATGGAGTCGACCCCGGCGTGCGCGAGGCGTTCGATGCGTCGCTCGATGCTCTTCGCGCGCAGGGCGCCATCCTCGAGGACATCGACCTGCCTCACAGCCGCTACGGCACCGCCACCTATGCGGTCGTCGTCATGGCGGAGGCCAGTTCGAATCTCGGACGGTTCGATGGTGTGCGTTACGGGAGCCGGGTGGAGGGAGAGTCGCTGGCGGACATGTATGCACGCACCCGGGCGCGCTTCGGCGACGAAGTGAAGCGGCGAATCATGATCGGCACCTACGTCCTGAGCGCTGGATACTACGACGCGTACTACCGTAAGGCGCAGCAGGTACGCATGCTCATCCGCCAGGACTTCGAGCGCGCCTTCGAACGCGTGGACGTGATCGCGACACCGACAACGCCCACGACCGCGTTCAAGCTCGGGGAACGTCTTCAGGATCCGGTACAGATGTACCTGGCTGACGTGTTCACCGTCAGTGCGAACCTCGCCGGCATTCCGGCGATCAGCGTACCGTGTGGATTGGTAGAGGGATTACCTGCGGGACTTCAACTGACCGGCCGTCCGTTTGGCGAAGCGGCGCTATTCCGCGCCGCGGCTGCGTACGAACGAATCCGGCCGTTGAAGGTCTTCGAACCGCCGACGAGCTAGGCGGCGTCGGTCTTCTTTTTACGTGTGGGTCCGGTCCTGGTATTCAGCGCGCGCGGCAGCTGACTCGAGGCCCGGCGGCAGCGAATACTCAACCAGGCCGGTACGAACCTCTTCCATCGCCACGCGTTCGAGTTTGTGCGGGCTGCCGGTCCGTTCGAGCCTGGGCAGCGCGCCTCGGCGCAACTGTTTTGCGCGCTGTGCGGCGACGTCGACGAACAGGAAACGGCTGGTAATCAGAGCCGCGCGAAGAGGATGCTCCTCGTCCTGCTCGACCCGTGGAGTGTTTGCCATCCCAAGAGAGTAGCACGTCGGCACCACGAACGGGCTAAGCGCGACCCACCATGACTGCTGTTCAGGGTTGGATCTGTTCCTCCGGGATCGCTCGGAAGTACAATTCCCCGTCATGCCTCGCATCTACCTGGAGCGCCGCGAGATGAACGACGAGTTGCGGCGCTTGGTCGACCTCCTCGAATCAAACGTGCATGGGTCCGGCGTTGCCGGCGAGTGTGCGCCCCCCTTCGATGTCATCGAGTCTGCTGCCGCGATCGAGATCGTGATGGACATACCGGGCGTCGACCGCGACGGCCTGCAGGTGGTGTTCTCTCGTGGCATGGTGCTCATCGCCGGCACCAAGCGTGCCTCGCGCTGCAGTCATGCGGACGCCACCTTTCATCTCGCGGAGCGCTCGTTCGGCCGGTTCGCCAGGGGTGTCCGGATCGCGGGCGCGGTTGACGCGGGGCGCGCCAAGGCGACCCTGGATGCCGGCGAACTGCGCATCGTCCTTCCCCGGCTCGAGGAACGGCGCGGCGCTCAGATCACGATTCCGGTCGGGAGCGCCTGAGTGCGTATCCTCTTCATAGGCGATATTTTTGGGAAGCCGGGGCGTGACATCACGCAACGCGCCATCCCGGCCCTGGTCCAGCGGTACGACCTTGATCTCGTCATTGCGAACGTCGAGAACTCCGCGGCGGGATTCGGCGTCACCGGTGACATCGCCGAGACGATCCTTGGCTTTGGCGTGGACGTGATGACGACGGGAAATCACGTGTGGGACAAGAAGGAGATCCTCGAATACATCCCTCGCCAGCCGAAACTGCTTCGCCCCGCAAATTTCCCGGCCGGCGTGCCGGGACGTGGGACATGGCTCGGGCAGACGAGGACCGGCGAGCGCGTCGCAGTCATCAATGTGATGGGCCGCGTCTTCATGGCGCCACTCGATGATCCGTTCGCCGTCGTGCTCCGGGAGATCGAAGCCGTCCGCGGCAAGGCAAAGATCATCATCGTGGACTTTCATGCCGAAGCGACGTCGGAGAAGGTGGCCATGGGTTGGCACCTGGACGGGCGTGTCACGGCGATCTTCGGCACGCACACCCACGTCCAGACGGCCGATGAGCGCCTGCTGCCAAAGGGGACCGCTTACCTGACGGATG
The DNA here is from genome assembly GCA_013817065.1 of Acidobacteriota bacterium. Taxonomy (GTDB): domain Bacteria; phylum Acidobacteriota; class Vicinamibacteria; order Vicinamibacterales; family 2-12-FULL-66-21; genus JACDCA01. The sequence continues at coordinate 6,977 of JACDDJ010000089.1, read as the reverse complement.
TCGGCATGACCGGCCCGCACGATTCGATCATCGGCGTCACCATCGATGCGGCGCTCAGCCGCTTCGTCAGTGGCATGCCGGCCAAGTTCGAGGCGGCGACTGGACCGGGCCGACTGAACGCCATCGTGATCACCGCGGATCCGGCGTCCGGCAAGGCACTTGGGATCGAACGCATCAACATGTCCCTGCAGGACGTCACCGCTCTCGCGCATGGCTGACCTCTTCTCGGATCCGTTCGAAGAAGGCGACCCTGGAGCGGCGGTCCCGGCACGGCCGGTCCCGGCCGAGCGCCCTGCTCGACGCGTGATCACGGTCTCCCAACTGAACGCCTCCATCCGCGGTCTGCTCGAGGGACAACTCTCGGACATCTGGGTCGAGGGAGAGATCTCGAACTGCCGCGTCTGGAACACCGGCCACATGTACTTCACGCTGAAGGACGGCAACTCGCAGGTGCGAGCGGTCATGTTCCGCATGGCGCTGCGGTATCTGCGCTTCAAACCGAGCGACGGCCTGCGCGTCGTCGCGCGCGGGCAGATCAGCTGCTACGAACCGAAGGGCGAATACCAGGTCGTCTGCGAGCACATGGAGCCGCACGGCCTTGGCGCGCTGCAGCTCGCGTTCGACCAGCTCAAGAAAAAGCTGCAGGCCGAAGGGCTCTTCGACACCGCGCGCAAGCGTCCGCTGCCCTCTCTCCCGCGCAAGATCGGCATCGTGACCTCGCTCGATGGCGCCGCGATCCACGACATCATCAAGGTGCTTCGGCGGCGGCATCCGAATGCGCACCTCGTGATCCGTCCGGCCCGCGTTCAGGGCGAAGGCGCAGCACGAGACGTGGCTCGAGCGATCCGCGCACTCGGTAAAGTCGAGGGCGTCGACGTGATCATCGCCGGGCGCGGCGGTGGTTCTGCCGAGGACCTCTGGGCGTTCAACGAGGAAGTCGTTGCGAGGGCGATCGTCGATTCGCCAGCGCCGGTGATCTCAGCGGTCGGACATGAATCGGATGTGACGATCGCAGACTTCGTCGCGGACCTTCGTGCGCCGACGCCGTCCGCTGCCGCCGAACTGGTGGTCACCGCGAAGGACGACTTCTGCAGCCGCATCAACCGTCTCAGTCAACGGCTTCACTCAGCGGCCCGGCATGGGATCCAGGAGCGCAGGGCTGCCGTACAAACGCTGGCTGGACGACGTGCGCTCGCCGGCTGGCTTGGCCAACTCGCACTCCGCGGCCGTCACACCGCCGAACTCACACACCAGCTGAAACGGGCGGCGCTGGCGCGGCTCGCCCGGGAGGGACGCACCTTCCGCGAGCTTCGCGGACGGCTCGAGGCGCACGATCTTCGCCGGCGATTCGCCGCCAACCGCGGCCGCCTGACGACAGCGGACCAGCGGCTTCACGCCGCCACAGTGCGCGCCCGCGAGCGCGCCGACACGCGCCTTCGCGTCCTCGCCGGTCGTCTCAGCACGCTGAGTCCCCTGGCGGTACTCGGACGCGGCTACGCCGTCTGCTGGAACGCCGATCGCAGCGCGATCGTCCGCGACGCTTCGTCCGTCCAGCCAGGTGAGCGCGTGCGCGTGACCCTGCAGCACGGAGAGATCGCCTGCGAAGTGCTGAGGGATGAATAGCTATGGATGCCACAATCAAGGACTTCGAATCCGCCCTCGCCGAGCTCGACGCCATCGTTCGCAAGATGGAGGAGGGAGACCTCACGCTCGAGAAGTCGATGGAGCTGTACGAACGCGGGCTGCAACTCTCGCGCTTCTGCCATTCGACGCTCGAATCGGCGGAACGTCGCGTCGAACTGCTGAACGAGCGCGGTGAGATCAGGCCGGCACCAGCGTCCCTCGGCCTGGCTGGGGACGATGAGGAGGAGCGCCGCCGGTGAGCGGCGCCCGGGTACACTTCGAGACGTGGCTCGACGCCCAGCGCCGCGCCGTGGACGAGGCGCTCGAGGCTGTCGTGCCCGCACATCGCGAACCGGCGTTCGTCTGGGAGGCGATGCGCTATAGCCTCTTCGCCGGCGGGAAGCGCTTGCGGCCCTTACTCGCGCTGGCCGCGGCCGAAGCTGTCGCCGAGCGTCGCGGCGGGGCTGCCGCGCAGGCGCACGCGCTGGCCATGCCCTGCGCCTGCGCCCTCGAGCTCATTCACACCTACTCCCTCGTCCACGATGACCTGCCCGCCATGGACAACGACGTGCTGCGCCGCGGACGTCCGACGGCACACGTCGTTTACGGCGAAGGACTGGCGATCCTCGTGGGAGATGCGTTGCTGACCGAGGCGTTCGCACATCTCGCCGCCGAGCCCCGAACGGTGGACGGCGTGGACGATGCGGAGCTCGCGCGCCGGAGGATTGCCGCCATCCGCCTGATTGCCGACGCCGCGGGCCCGTCCGGGATGGTGGGTGGACAGGCGATCGATCTGCGCGCCGCCGGCGGGAATGCCGCACCGCTCAATGCGGACGGATTGCGAGACATGCATGCTCGCAAGACCGGCGCACTCATTCGCGCGGCCGCGCTATCGGGCGCCTCGATGGCGGGTGCCGATGGCGCCCTGGGCAGCGCAATCGATGAGTACGCCTTCCACGTTGGTCTTGCGTTTCAAATCGTCGACGACATCCTGGACGTCGAAGGCGCGTCCGCGGATCTCGGCAAGACGGCCGGCAAGGACGTGGCTGCCGGCAAACCCACCTATCCCGCGCTCTATGGACTTGACGCCTCCCGCCGCCTCGCCGCCGAGTGCATCGATCGTTCGCTCGCCGCACTGGAGGGCGCCGGTCTTGCTGGCCATCTGCCGGCGCTCGCCGGCTGGGTGGTGGGCCGCCACAGTTGAAGGCGCGGCTCGACACCCTCCTCGTCGAGCGCGGCCTCGTCGCCACCCGTGAACGTGCGCGCGCGTTGATCCTCGCCGGGCAGGTCCGAGTGAACGGCCAGGTCGCGACGAAGGCGGGAACCGCCGTGGCCGCCGATGCGGAAGTCACTCTCACGTTGCCGGATCATCCGTATGTGGGTCGCGGCGGCTTGAAGCTCGCACACGCGCTCGATGCCTTTGCGATCGATGTGACCGGTCGGCTCGCGCTTGACATCGGCGCCTCGACCGGCGGATTCACCGACGCCATGCTGCAGCGCGGCGCGTCGCGCGTCGTCGCCCTCGACGTCGGCCACGGTCAGCTCGGTTGGAAGATCCGGAGCGACCCACGGGTCGTGACCATGGAGCGCGTCAACGCGCGGGCGCTGACACCTGCGGATCTTCCCGGCGACCTCAACAAGTTCGGGATCGTCACCATTGACGTCTCATTCATTTCGCTGCGTCACATCCTCCCTGTCATACCAGCCCTGCTCGAGCCTGACGCTGACGTCATTGCCCTCGTCAAACCGCAGTTCGAGGCACGTCGGGAAGAAGTCGGCAAGGGTGGGATCATCCGCGACGAAGACATCCACCGCCGCGTTGTACAGGAAGTCACCGCAGTGGCCGATACGCTAGGATTGGCCAGCGCCGGGCTGATCGATTCTCCGATCACCGGCATGGAAGGCAACCGGGAATTTCTGCTGCGGCTGCGCCCGGCTCGAAACAACGCATGACCGATCTGATTACACGCGTCGGGATCGTCGCCAAGACGCGACTTGCGGAAGCCGCGGGTGTCATCGCCGAGCTTGCCGGCTGGCTCGACGCCCGCCGCCTGCGCGCCGTCTTCGACACCGAGACGGCGGCGCTCGTCGGTCTGCCGCCAGGCCGCGCGACGTTCTCCCGAGAAGACCTCCCGCTCCACTGCGATCTCCTCGTCCTGCTTGGCGGCGATGGGACACTCATCGGCATGGCGGGCCGCGCCGCGACCGCCGGCGTAGACATCCCGATTCTCGGCGTGAACTTCGGCAGTCTTGGATTCCTGACAGAGATCACGCTTCCGGAACTCTACCCTTCGCTCGAGGCCGTGCTCGACGGAACGGCGGAAATCGAGCCCCGCATGATGCTGCGTTCCCGTACGATGCGCGCCGGGCAGGTCTTCGCCGACCGTCTCGCTCTGAACGACATCGTCATCACGAAAGGCGCGCTCTCTCGCATCATCGACCTGGTGGTGTCGATTGGCGACAAACCAGCGATGCGCGTACGCGCCGATGGACTGATCGTGGCGAGCCCTACCGGTTCGACCGCCTACAACCTGGCCGCTGGAGGCCCGATCGTGCATCCGGCCGTTGACGCAATCCTGCTGACGCCGATTGCCCCGCACATGCTCACCAACCGCCCGATCGTCGTCCCGGCCGCGTCCATGATCCGGGTGAAGCCGGCCGCAGGGGCTTCCAACGACGAACTGTTCGTGACGTTCGATGGCCAGTCCGGTCATCCCCTCGATGCGGACGATGAGATCGTTATCGAACGTGCCGCACCGATCCGCCTCGTCCGGGCATCGACGCGCACCTATTTCGACGTGCTCCGGCAGAAATTGAAATGGTCGGAGCGTTAGCGGCTGGCCCAGAACGTTTGCTGGTAGTAGCAACGATCGGCAGAAGACGATGTGCGCCATGAACCGTCGCTGGCTTTCATGTCTGTGTCCGCTCGTTCTCAGTTTCTTTGTTTCGTCTGGTGTGCTGGCGCAGTCGAAGGTTCTGTCGGGTCGCGTCGTTCAGTCGGGTTCAGGCAAGCCGGTGCCGGGAGCACTCGTCTCGCTGCCTGGACTGCCGGGGACCGCGAAGACCGACGCCAATGGTGAGTTCACGTGGAGTGCGCCGCCTGCCCCACCCTTCCAGGTGATCGTTGTTCTCCCGGGCGGTCAGGTCGCGCGGCCGGTCGACGTGACGACGCTGGATGGTGAGGTCCTCACCATTGCGGTCGACGCTCTTGCGAATGAATCGGTGAGGGTCGTGGGCGCGGCGCCCAGTATCGCGGCCGCTCCGGCAGCCGCGAAGTCGCTGCTCTCGAGTGCGCAGGTGGTCCGGCGCAACCCGGAGAACCTGATGCAGGCACTCGAGACGGTGCCGGGCGTCAACCAGGTGTCGGAAGGTCACGCCACCGTGCCGGCAATTCGCGGACTCGCGCGCGGGCGGACGCTGGTTCTCATCGACGGCGCGCGTGTCAGCTCGGAGCGACGTGCCGGCCCGAGCGCGACGTATGCGGATCCGGCCACGTTCGAAGGCATCGATGTGGCTCGAGGACCAGGCTCGGTGGCTTACGGATCCGACGCACTCGGCGGCGTCATCTCTGTTCGGACGCGGCGAGCCCAGGCAGGCAGCCCCCTGACAATCAAAGGCAGCGGGACGTTTGGCGGCGGCATCCCCGAGCGGCGCGCGAGTATCGAAGTCGCGAAGGGCCTGGCCCTCGGCGGTCTGTTCGCCCAGGCCCATGCGCGCGATGCCGACGACTGGGACAGCCCCGTGGACGACTCCGAGATCCTCAATTCGGGATGGCAGGATAGCGGCTTCAACGGCCGTTTCGATCATCAGATTGCCAACGGCCTGTTCTCAGCCGGATGGCAGAGCGACTTCGGACGGGACATCGAGCGGCCCCGCAACAATTCGCAGACGGTCCGCTTCTACTACCCCTACGAGGACTCGCATCGTCTGACGTCCTCGTATGAGATGCCAAGCCTGGGTCCCCTCGAGCAGTTCGCGATCACCGGGTTCGTGGGCACGTTCAACCAGCGCACGGACCAGGACCGGTTCGCCACCGCGACGACTGGACGCAGCATCGAGCGCGCCGACATGTCGGCCGATGACTTCCACGTCAAGGCAAGTGCCGCGCACGGATTGGGCCGGGCTCGCCTCGAATTCGGCGTCGACGTGAATGGACGCTTCGGCCTCGAAGCCGTGGGCACCACCCAGCGGTATGACCTCACCGGCGCTCTCGTGAGCGAGACAAACAACCTGTCGGTCGACGCGGCGCGCCGCACCAACACGGGCGTCTACGTTCAGGCCGACGGATCGGTCGCATCGAGACTCAGGCTCGCCGGAGGCGCACGGCTCGACTATGTGAGCACGACCAACCGGGGCGGGGTCTTCGGCGATCGCGACACGGATCATGGCGCGGTTTCGGGCTTCCTGTCAGCGACTGTCGCGCCTGTCGAACGACTCACGGTGACGGGCCAGGTTGCGCGAGGCTTCCGAGATCCGACGCTCTCGGACCGTTACTTCCGTGGTCCTTCGGGGCGCGGGTTCATCACCGGCAATCCCGATCTCGAGCCGGAGACCAGCCTTCAATATGATGTCGCCGCCCGGTACGCGATCGGGCGCACGCAGCTGGCGGCTTACGGCTATCACTACCGGATCAACGATCTCGTCGAACGCTACTCGACCGCGACAGACTTCTTTTTCTTCCGGAACCGCGGGCGCGCGCGCGTGCGCGGGATCGAGCTCGAGGCGCGGACCAGCCTCGGCGCCGGCGTCGGAGTCGAGGCGGGCATGAACATCGGCCGCGGCACCGCGCGGGACGATGACGCGAAGCTCGATGACATCGCTCCCGATTCAGTGTTCTTCATCGTCCAGAAGGACTTTGGCGCCAGCGCCTACGGACAGATCCGCATGTCGTTCATGGCGGATGACGACCGGCCCGGCCCCAGCGAGATCGCTGCTCCCGGCGCGCAGATCCTCGATCTCAGCGGCGGCTGGCGCTTCACTCGCTACCTCGAGCTGCGCGGCATCGTCCGCAACCTGCTGGACGAGGCGTACTACGCGAGCCCAGACCCACGGTGGGTGTATGCGCCGGGTCGCTCAGGCAGCGTGACCGTGGGATTCCAGTTCTGAGCGACCGGTTCATCCCGCTACCCCTGTGGGGACTTCTCTCTTCGACGTGGATGCCTGCGGCACACACGACGACGCAACGGCTCGACGGCTCGACGGCTGGACATTATTCGTAATCTCAAGTGGTGTTCGTCCCGGCGTCGTGTCGTCGTGCCGTCGTGAGCCGCCGAAGGCGACCGTCTCACTCGCCGCGATGGTCGCGGCCAGGATGTCGTCGGGAAATGTGCGGAGTGGGCCGGACCGTCCTACGC
>JACDDJ010000638.1 GCA_013817065.1 Acidobacteriota bacterium | reverse complement strand
CGCGGACGCGGCTGCGCCTCAGGACTCGAGGCCGCGGCCGAAAGCACCAGCGCAGCCAGACAACAAACGACTTTCAGCAGCATACACACCTCGCAGTGCCGCGATCCGCAGGCGCACAGGATAGCGCGTTACCGGCTTTCGCCCCAGACTGCCGGTGTCTTGAAATTCGGATCTCTCGGCGCGAGCTTCGGCGGCACCGCCTGACTCGCGAGTGCTAGATAACGCGCCCGCAAGTACTCCACTTTTTCGGGATGGACCTCCGCGAGATTGCGCCGCTCGCCGGAATCGGAGGAGAGGTCGAAGAGCTCGATCTTCGGCGTCCCCGCCGCGACTTCGACCCCCTTCTCGCGCTGACTCACCTCGGTGCTGTGGTCGTCGCCGTTCAGCACCAGTTTCCAGTTGCCGGCGCGAATCGCCCCGCTCGTCGCTGCCGCGTTGATCAGAATCTCCGCGTGCGGCGAAACCTGGCCATCGGCGATCGTCCCCCAGGCATCGTGCCCGTCGACTGGCAGCTTCTGCTCGAGCGAGGCGCCAGCAAGCTTCAACAACGTCGGATACCAGTCGACCATATGCAGCGGTTGACTGACGACGGTGCCAGCTTTGATGCGCCCCGGCCACGCGACGCACGCGGCCGCTCGCACGCCCCCTTCGTAGAGCGTCCCCTTGCCGGCGCGCAACGATCCGTTATCTGTGATGCGTCCTGGGGCATGACCGCCGTTGTCGCTCGAGAAGACGACCAGACTGTTTTCTCTGAACCCCTTGCGTTCGAGCGCACCAAGAATCTGTCCAACTGCTTCATCCATCGCCGCCAGCATGCCCGCGTACGTGCTGCGCGGTTCCTCGAGCTGTGTGAACGGTTTCTTGTAGCGCTCGGGCACCTGGAGCGGATTGTGGACGGCATTGAACGGCACGTAGAGGAAAAACGGGCGGCCGCTCGTCTGCGCGTCCACGAACTTCACCGCCTCCTGCGCGATCAGGTGCGTGCTATAGCCTTCGTCGTAGCTGGCCCGGTCCTGGCGGTGCCAGTCGTGACCGCCCTCGCGCACGTGCGTGTAATAGTCGATGGCGCCGTTGTAATGCCCGTACTGGACGTCGAAGCCGCGTCTCGTCGGGAGGTACGCGGGTTCGAAATGTCCGAGATGCCATTTGCCGATAATCGCCGTGGCGTATCCCGCTTCCTTGAGCCCCTGCGCGAGCGTACGCTCCTCGAGCGGCAGCCCGTGTTGCGACCAGGGCCGTACAACGCCGACCTGGAGCCCGTGCCGCATCGGATATCTTCCGGTCAGCAGCGCGGCGCGCGTCGGCGTGCACACCGGCTGGACGTAGAACTGGTCGAGACGCGCGCCGGAGGCGGCCAGCCGATCCAGGTGCGGCGTGGAGATGTCGCGGCCGCCATTGAAGCCTACGTCGGCGTACCCGAGATCGTCGGCGATGATGAAGACAATGTTTGGACGTGGCGCCCCGCCCTGCGAGACGAGGCTCGCAGACGAGATGACCGCGAGGCAGACGGCGGCGGCGACGCTGCGCAGTTTCATCGTAGTGCCTGTTTCTTCGAGGCCGGCGGCTCCGGCGCATAGGTGGGGTTTCTCTCCACGGGCAGCGGCGCCTTGATCGCCTCGATCCATCCGAGTAGATCATTCAGCAGCTCGTCGCGTTTGCGTCGCGCTGTGTCGGCGACATCGCGCCGCTCCCCGATATCGGAGGCGATGTTGTACAGCTCGACGGCACGATTCGTCGCGATTCTTTCGCGGCCGCCATCGAGCTGCCACTCCTCGTGGTAGAGGTGCAGCTTCCAATCCCCCTTGCGAATCACGCTCACGGGCCGCGTGCGGAAGACGGGGTCTCGCCCGCGGATTGCTGGCGTGTCGAGATAGCCTGGAAAATGCCAGAAGATTGCGTCACGCCGGAGCTCGCCGTCCCCCTTCAAAAGCGGCAACAGGCTTTCGCCGTCCAACGGATGCCCGCGCGGAATATCCGCGCCGGCGGCGTCGAGGAAAGTCGGATAGAGATCCACCTGGTGCACCGGCACCGTTGAACGGCTGCCCGCCTTCAAGACGCCGGGCCACCGGACGATGAACGGCTCGCGGATGCCGCCTTCGTAGTATCCGCCTTTGCTCCCCCGCAACGGCTCCTGCGACGATTGCTGCGTGCCGCCGTTGTCGGACGTGAACACTACGAGCGTGTTCTGCGCCAGGCCCAGTTCATCGAGTTTCCGGAGCAACAACCCCACTCCATCGTCAAGGTCGTAAAGGCAGGCGGCATACAACGGGTCCTGATGCTGCTGGCCGGGCGTTTTCGCCTTGAACTTCGCGAGCGACGAGGGGCGCCCCTCGAGCGCCGTGTGGATCGCATGGTGCGACACGAACGCGAAGAAGGGTCGATTCCGGTTGTCCTCGATGAACGAGATCGCCGCACGTGTCAGCGAGTAAATGCCCTTGGGATCGTCGGGCTCATCTCGCCGTCTGTTCGGGTTGGGGGCGCGCGAGTCGAACACGATGTCGAATCCCTGCTCCTGCGGCGGAGCCCCGTCCTGGCCGCCCAGATGCCACTTGCCGAAGATGCCAGTCGCGTAACCGGCCGATTTGAGCGCGTCCGCCAACGTCACACTCGATACGTGCAAACCGGTGCGGTTCGGAATCGGGACCAGTCGCATCAAGTGCTTCGGACCCCGTTGCGTGCTGTTCACGGCGTAAACGGCATGACGCGGTGTGTACTGGCCCGCCAGCAGAACCGCCCGGCTGGGCGCGCAGTTACCCGCGCCGGCGTAGGCCTGCGTGAACACCATCCCTTCCCGCGCGAGCCGATCGATGTTCGGCGTCTCGTAGAAATCGGTGCCTTGATATCCGACGTCCTTCCAGCCGAGATCGTCAGCGTAGATGAGAAGCAGGTTGGGACGGGTTTCCGCTCGGGCAGGAGCGGACGCAAAGAGACCCAGTAGAACGACGATCCAGATAAGCCAGCCTCCCGCAAACGATCTCATTGGCGCGCCTCGAAACACACGCCGAGCAATGGGCCGGAGTTGGCTCGATCTCGCGTGAAAGACACGAGTTGGGCGCGTGCTTGCCGCCGCGATTATACGCGCCTTCGCGCGCGTTGGCGACGGCGGTCTCGTCTCGCGATGCTGCCGGGCGGCTCGGGCGCAGGGCTGCCAGCCGCTCATATTCCG
>JACDDJ010000088.1 GCA_013817065.1 Acidobacteriota bacterium | reverse complement strand
GTTCAGGCGCTTCTTCACCGTCTCGAAGAACTCGCGCGAGTAGAGCATCGCGGCGCCCTTGACCCACGGATCGAGCGGGTCGGACGTGATCGCGTCGAACTTCTCGTCGGTCGTCTGCAGGAAGTGCCGCGCGTCATCGATATGGATCCGCGTCTTGGGGTTAGTGACGACGCTGAAATTGTGCTCCGAGAAGTACTTCGAGACGACGCTCGGAACGAGTGGCTCGATCTCGGCGATCGTCAAGTTTATTACTGCGGGATCGATCGACACCGCGCCGGCTGTGACGCCGGCGCCGCACCCGATGACCAGCGCGTTCTTCGGGTCCTTCGGGATCAGGGTCGTCAGGTGACCGAGCATCCGCTGCAGCCGCATGTCCTGCGGCTCGCTGGACGCCTGGATCTTGCCGGCATTGTGATAGTTGAGCACGCCGTTGCCGGAGCGCGAGACCGCAACCGATGCGTTCCAGCCTTCACCCATGTAGATGATGTCCGCTTCGCCAACCCGCGTCGCGGCGTAGCGGCCATACGCGACGAGGATGTCGGGGACGCCGTTGACCGTCCGTGCCAGCAACACCGCCCCGGCCATCGCACCGGCGAGCAGGAGCGTGCCGGCAAACTGCATCCGCCCCTTCTCGGCGGCCGTCTCCGACAACGCCGCGTCGAGCACCAGCAGCGCCGAGATCGCCGAGATGATGATCATCGCCTGCTGCGACTTCTCCGATCCAAGCCAGATCGTAAGCAGCAGGCTGCCGCCGACGGCGCCGGCGATCGCGCCGAGCGTATTGGCGGCGTAGACGCCGCCGACGAGCCTCGCCGGATCCTTGCGGCCTTGTGCGACCGACGCCAATGCGAGCGGGAAGCTGGCGCCCCAGAGCGCCGCCGCCGGGAACATCGCCCAGAGTGCGCGCACCACGTCCAGCTGGAAGGTGTACCAGATACCCTCGGAGGTCGCGTTGATCGACGGATTGATCGGCCAGTAAGGGAGCGACTCCGTCAGCATGTAGGAGGTCCAGGCCATCGCCGCGCAGAGCAACATCTGGCACCAGCCGAGCGCGAGACGCGGACGAGCCGTCCGCCCCGCAATGGCGGATCCGACGCTGCTGCCGAGGCCGAGGCCGAACAAAAACACGGCGAGGATGAGTGAGAAGGTGTAGGTGGTCGCGCCGAACAGCAGCGACAGCGTGCGCGTCCACAGCACTTCGGATCCGAGCGCCGTCAGGCCCGAGAGGCCGATCGCCACGTAGATCGCCCACGCGCCCGGAGCGCGCACGATCTTGCCGGTTTCCTCCGGCGCCCGATCGTAGGCGGTACGGCCCGCGAGCATCAGCGCCAGCCCCGCCACGATGATATTCAGCGCAACTGCGACGTAGGTCGCGATCGCCATGTCGTAGACGCGCATCAGGTAGAAACCTGCGAGCAGGCATCCGAGCACGCCGCCGGCGATGTTGCTGCCGTAGAAGAACCCGAGCCACGACATCCCCTCGGGTGTCGACTTGACCCAGCGCGCGATCGCCGGAAGGGTCGCGCCCATCAGGAGGGTTGGCGGCAGCAGGCAGATCGCCGCGGCCAGTCCGCGCAGCACGAGGCCGAAGATCCCGGTCGTGCCGATCGCCGCGTAGGCGCTGCCGAAGAGCGGCATCCCGAACAGGATCAGCAGGCCGAACGCCGCGATGCCGAATTCCAGGTAGGCGTAAACCTTCAGGGGATGATGGTCGGTGCCGACAAACCGCGGCAGGAACAGGCTGCCCAGGCACATGCCGCCCATGAAGGTGCCGAGCAGCACGCCGAGCGAAATAGCGGACGACCCAATAACAAGCTGCAGGAGCTGGAACCAGACAATCTCATAGATCAGCGCGGCGCAGCCGCTGCCCACGAAGAGCAGCAGCAGCGCCGGCATGTGCCGGCGCGGAGCCATTCAGGGAAACCTCGTAACGGGAAGAGAATTCAGGATGTTACCTGATTTGATACGCCTCTCGCATGGCTAGCGTTTATCCTTCGTCACCGGCGCGATGCGGACAGCGCGCTGCTTGCCCGCCGCACTCTGGCGAAGGCGGGCACGTTCGAACGATGCCGCCACAAGCTGCGTGGGGGAGTGCGCCGACGAAGTACGACAGCCGCAAAAGCAAAAAAGCTCCACGACGCATACGCGCCGTGGAGCTCGGAGTAGGCAGACCGCAGTGGTCCGCGCGGCGGTTAGGCCTTGACGTGCTTGTTCACAAGCTTCGTCATCTCGAACATGTTCACCTGGGGCTTGCCGAAGATCGGGCGCAGGGCATCGTCGGCCTTGATCATGCGCTTGTTCTTCGGATCCTGCAGGTTGTTCTTCTTGATGTACACCCAGAGCTTCTTGGTCAGCTCGGTGCGGGGCAGCGGCTTGGCGCCGACTACCTCGGCGAGGGCCGCGCTCGGCGTCACAGGCGCCATGAAAGCCGCGTTCGGCTTCCGGCCACTGGACTTCTTCTTGGCGGTCTTCTTGGCAGCCGTCTTCTTCGTCGACTTGGCGCTCTTGGACGCCGTCTTCTTTTTCGCGCTCTTGGCCATGCTCTGTTTAGCTCCTTTGACCATTCATGCGCGCGGCGCGCGCTCGGTCTGTGTGCGGCGATGATACGCGAATTTCACAGAATTGCACCCTTAAAATACGCGGTTTTCCCCGGGGAGACCTGCTGATTTCGTCACTCCGCCCCGGGGAGCGGCGCCTTCAGCGAGCGTGTAATCAAACTGCTTCAGCACCTTCGCGTCGATGTCGGTGAGCCGTTTGACGTGCAGGCAGGACTTCCCCGTCTTGAACTTTGCAAGCTTGGCCATCAGCTCCGGGTCCTCCTCGAAGCTGCTCGTGATATAAACCGTCAGCGCGTCTTTCCGAGGGGAAAAGCCGATTCTGAACCAGTCCCCCTCCCGGCCGGACGCGTCGGTGTCGTGCTGTGACCCGTCGCCGACGATGCTGGTGCCCCACATGCGCGGCGCCGTCTACAGCGACAGCTTCGCCAGTTCCGCCTGGATCGCCTTCAGTTCCTTGACCAGGTCGTCGTAGCGGCGACGCGACTCGGTGCCGATCTTCTGGTCGGCTCCGCTCTCGGCGCGGCTGAGGCTGCCAAACTGATCGAGGAGCATCGGCTGCTCGTAGATCCCGCGCGCCGTCACCATCCGGGCCCAGAGCGCCTGCAGCTTCGCACCGGGCGCGGTGCTCTGCGCCAGCTTGTCGATCTGCTCCTGCGTGCTCTCACCGGCGCCTGGTGCGGGCGGCGGCTCAACACCGGCCTTGGTCATCGCCTGCTCGACCTGCGTCCGGGTCGCCGCGGCCGCCGCACTCGTTTCGCGAAGCGTGAGCAGGAAGTCCTGCTGTGCCACGAGATCCGCCACGGTCGTGCCGTCCTTCAGCACACCGGGATCAGCAATGACATCGAAGGTTTTCGACTGCGACGCTTCACCGGCCGTCAGTTTCACGGTGTACTTGGCGGGGGCCGCCATCGGGCCGCCGTTCGCCCACCGGTAATCCCACATGAACCGGTTGTGCCCGGGCCTGGAGGTGAGGCCCGCCGCCCCGCCGCGACCGCGCTGCCCGACGCGCATGTCCGGATCATCAGGATCACCGCTGGCCGTCGGCGCCGCGCCGCGGCCGCGTCCACCAGCGGCACCACGTCCACCGGCCGCCGGGCTCACCGTGCGGACGACGCGACCTTTGGCGTCGACGATGTCGAGCGTCAGCGGACCCGTGAAGGCTTCGGGCAGGAGGTAGTCGATCGCGATCGCCGTCTGCGGATACTCGGGAGCACCGCCACGACGTCCACCGGCGGCGCGATAGCGGATCCGCGACGCCGGCTGCAGGAGCACCGGCTTCGACAGATCTAGGGCGACCTGCGCCCCAATCGGAACGGTCACGCCGGCACCCGCGACTCGTCCAGTGGTGCCGCTGATCGGTCCAACCCCGGCCCCGGCTGCAGCGGGGCTCGTCATCTTTCCAGCGGCCATCTGGCGCAGCGGCGACACATCATCCATCACCCAGAACGCGCGGCCCATCGTCGAGATGACGAGGTCCCCGCGATGGACGCGCAGGTCTGTCACCGGTGTCGCAGGCAGATTCTGCTGAAGTGACTGCCACGTGGCGCCGTTGTCGAGTGAGGCGAAGAAGCCGAACTCGGTGCCGGCATAGAGCAAGCCCGCCTGCTCTGGATCCTCGCGCACGACGCGGGTCGGATGATCGTCCGGAATGCCGTTGGTGCCATTCGTCAGCTTCGTCCACGTCGCACCGAAGTCGTCGGTGCGGTAGATGTAGGGCTTCAGGTCATGCTCAAACAGGTAGCGGTAGACCGCGATGTAGGCGCGACCTGGCTGGTGCGCCGAGGCATCGATGTTCTGAACGCGACCACCGGGCGGCAGATCCTTCGGCGTGACGTTCGTCCACTGTTTGCCCCCGTCACGGGTGACGAACACGGGACCGTCATTGGCACCGGACCACAGGATATTCCGGTCGATCGGCGATTCCGCCATCGCATAGATCGTCGAGAAGACCTCTTCGCCGGTCACATCGCGCGTGATCGGATTGCCGGGGACGATCTGGTATTTCGGATCGTTCCAGGTCAGATCCGGGCTGATCACCTGCCATGTTACGCCGTCGTCAGTCGAGCGGTGGACAACATGCGAAGCCTGGTAGACCGTTTTGGGATCGTGTTTCGAGACGAAGACGACGGTCTGCCGCGGGAAGCGGTACTTGATGTCTTTCGGGTGGTGACCGTAACGGTTCTGCGGATAGATCCAGCGCCCCTGTGACTGCCCCGTCTCCAGGCTGAAGCGTTCCACTTCCCCCTTGCACGCGCCCCAGATCACCTTGCCGTCCGGCGTCGGCCAGATGCCGCCCGTCTCACAGCCGGATGCCTGCGTCCACGCCTGAGCGGGGTGATCGAAGCCGAACGAGACGTTCGGGATGCTGGGAAGAACGACCGTGGAGTTGTCCTGCTGCGGACCGTAGACCTGGTAGGGATGCTGCTCGTCCACCGCCACCATGTAGAACTCGCCGGTCGCCTGATTGAGGATGGTCGACCACGTGCGTCCGCCATCCCGGGTCACAGAAGCGCCGCCGTCGTTGACCTGCAGCGCTGTCAGCGGATCGTCAGGGTTGAACCAGATGCCGTGATTGTCGGCGTGCGTCGTCGACACGCTGGTGAACTGCTTACCACCGTTGGTCGATCGGTACTGCCCGACCGCACCGACCCAGATGTCTTCCGGGTTCTTCGGATTGACGTCGACATAGTGGAAATAGAAGGGACGGGCGCGGATGTTCGCGGCATTGTTCACGAGCTGCCAGGTGCTGCCGCTGTCGTTGGAGCGATAGAGGCCTCCCTGTTCGCCGGGCGCTTCAACCATGGCGTACACGATGTTCGGCTGGCTGCGTGCGATGTCGATGTCGATCTTGCCGATGAGTGGCGCGGGAAGGCCACTCTCGAGCTTCTTCCATGTCTCGCCGCCGTCCATGGACTTGTAGATCCCGCCCTCTTTCGACGAGCCGCCGCTGATGATGTCCCAGCCCTTGCGGAAGCCGCGATACATCCCGGCGTAGACCTCGTTGGGATTGGAGCGGTTGACCGCAACGACCCGGGCACCGGTCTCGTTGTTGACGAATAGCGTCTTCTTCCACGACTTGCCGCCGTCGGTCGTCTTGAAAACACCGCGTTCTTCGTTTGGACCGAATGGCGAGCCGAGCACCGCCGCCCACACCGTCTGCGGATCCTTCGGGTGGATCACCATCGAGCCGATCTGTCCCGCTTCCTTCAGCCCAATGAACTGCCACGTCCGTCCGGCATCGATCGACTTGTAAGCGCCACGTCCGAGAATGACGTTGCTGCGGATCGCGGCACTCCCGGTGCCAACATAGACGATATTGGGATCGACCTCGGAGACGTCGATCGATCCGATCGACCCGGTCGAGATCTGACCATCGGCGATCGGGTTCCACGTCTCGCCGCAGTTCTCGGTCTTGAACAGACCACCTCCGGTCCCTCCCATGTAGAAGGTGCAGGGCTGACTGCGGACGCCCGCGTACGCGGTGACGCGGCCGCCACGAGTAGGTCCGATGTTGCGCCAGCGGAGATCCTGAAAGACGCCGGGGCTCGAGGCCTGCGGCTCGGGGCTGGCGTTCTGCGGCACCGCGGAGGTCTGAACGGTCACGGCGCCCGCAAGAGCCAGAGCGGACAAGGAGAGGAGAAGACGGGTTCGCATGGGGCGAAGTATAAATCGCCCCGCGCCGAAGGCCAACGACGCGATCAGCTGCCGCCCTCCAGCGTCGGCTACGGCGCGAAGAGCTTCCGGCCGAACATGAAGGCGAACAGCACCACCAGTGCCACTACCCAGAGGACGTGGATGGCGCGCCGTCGTCCGCGCCGAACGGCTTCCCAGCTTGGCTCATCGAGATAGAACCGGTCGGTGTCAGCCTCCCGGATGACAGCGCGTTCGCGAAGGCGGCGGAGGATGACACCCGGGCTGATGCCCAGTTCCTCGAGCGTGCGCGCCTGCTCGGGGTTGACCGCACCGGCCGTGCGGAGCCGGCCGACCAGGCGACGTTCCTTGGCGAGGAGGATGGCGCTGAAGGTGCTCATCGGTCGATGAAGGAGTAACGCCGGACGTCGCGTCCGGCAAGGTGACCGTCGAGCTTCTCGCAGCCGGATTCCGCCCGCGTCGGTGCCAGCAGCGAGGTCAGTCCGTCGCGGACGATGTCGACACTCTCCGATTTGGCGACGATCCTCGCCACTACGCCCACCGCCGATTTCGCCATGCCGCTCCCTCCAGGATGGCCCATTATCACACCGCGGTTGACTCCCGGGCCGCCATAGGGCAAAACGGTCTGCATGAATATGTCTCCGGCTGCCGCCTTCGCCCTGGGCGTCTCGATCCTGGGAACGACGTTGTTCGCGGTCCCGACGGTGCCGTTGCCCGCCGATGTCGCCGCGACAATGATCGAAGTGGAAGGTGAGGGGGCGAAGTACTGGACGCGCTGGCGCGGCCCGTCCGGCCAGGGCATCGTCAAGTCCGGCAAGTACCGCGACAAGTGGTCGCCCACTCAAGGTGTGAAGTGGAAAGTGCCGGTGCCGGGAAGAGGGCATTCATCACCGATCATTTGGGGTGACCGCATCTTTCTGACGACCGCGCATGACGACGGCGCGCGGCTGTCGATGATCGCGTTTAATCGCACGACCGGGAAGCAGTTATGGGAGACATTCGTTCCCACGAAGGGAGGCGTCGAACACGTCTACCCGAAGAACAGCCGCGCATCCGCGACCGCGGTGACCGATGGCACACTGGTCTACGCGTCCTTCGGGACACACGGCCTCCTGGCCGTGGACTTCAATGGCAAGATCGCCTGGCACAATCCGGTTGGACGCCTGGCGAACACCCACGGAAGCGCCGGTTCACCGATCCTCTACAAGGATCGGATCTTCATCTACCAGGATCACCAGGGCACTGAGCAGACGGGCGCCTACGTCGGCGCGTTCGACACGAAGACTGGCAAGCAGATCTGGAAAACCCCGCGCGTCGAAACCGTCGGCTGGGGCACACCCGTGGTAATCCGCGCCGGCGACCGTGACGAACTGATCGTCAGCAGTCAGCGCAAGGTCTATGGCTACGATCCGGCGAGTGGCAAGGAGCTCTGGAGCGTGAAGGGCCTCGGTTTCGAAGTTATCCCCACCCCGGTCGTCGCCGAGGGACTGATCCTCTGCTCATCAGGACGCCAGGGTCCGACAATCGCCATCCGCCCAGGCGGCAGCGGCGACGTCACCGCCACCCACGTCGCGTGGACGTCACCGAAAGGTTCGCCGTTCATCCCGTCAGGAATAGTCGTCGACGGCGTTCTCTATCTCGTCAACGACATCCAGAGCGTCCTGACCGCGCACGACGCCAAGACCGGACAGGTCCTCTACCAGGGCCGCCTCGGCGTCGCCAGGAAGGAAGGCTTCTCACCCTCGCCGGTCGCATTTGACGGCAAGATCTTCTTCACGAACGACGACGGCGAGACGTACGTGGTGAAGGCCGGCCGCGAGTTCGGCCTCATGCACGTGAACACGCTGGGCGAGCCGACCCTGGCCTCCCCCGCCCTCGTCGACGGCACCTGGTACTTCCGGACCGCGGGATCCCTGGTCGCCATTCAATAAGAGGCGACGAGCCGATCTGGCCCCAGCTCACGCCTTCCTCAGTGGCATGAGTTCATTACTTCGGTGGACACGATTCAACGGGGTTGGGCTGGCGGGCACCGTGGTCCAGCTCGCCGTGCTCTCCGCCCTGACGAAGTGGCTGGACGTCCCGGTCGCGCTTGCGACTGCGGCTGCGGTTGAGACCGCGATCCTTCACAACTTCTTCTGGCATCAGCGCTGGACGTGGCGTGACCGGCCGACCCAGGGGACGCGCGAGACGCTGGCTCGGCTGCGACGATTCCACGCGGTCAACGGCCTCGTCTCGCTGGTCGGGAACGTGATCATCACGACCGCTCTCGTCCACGCCGGCATCCATCCCGTGGCGGCAAACGTCATCGCGATCATGGCGTGCTCGATCGTGAATTACACCGCTGGAGACGCCTGCGTATTCAGAACGTCCGCCGGGATGACGGTCGTGCTGCTGGCGAGCGCGGCCGCCGGGGTGGCGCAGGCACAGAGCCGCGAGGCGGTCAAAGGCTGGGACACCTACGTGGCCAGCGTCGAGGCCCGCTACTGGAACGCCGCGTTCGAACCCTTCTTTGCTCTCGACGCGCGCAAGGTGAACGGGTGGCGTCAGCGCGCGCAGTCGGGCGCGATCCCGATGGCCGAGGTCGAGCCGCCCGGTGTGGCGAACGCGAAGATGCACCACTGGGCCGGGGCGGTGTTCGTACCGCGGACGACGGTGGAGGCCGTCGTGAGCCGGATGCAGCAGGGCGCCGGACTCGAGTCAGAGCACTACGCCGAAGTGAAAGTCTCGCGCCTGCTCCAGAGAGACGGCGACAGGCTGCGCGTGTTCATGAAGCTCGAACGCGACGCGACGGTCATGACGGTCACCTACAACACCGAACATGCCGTCGAGTACCGCCGTCTCGGCGCGCGTGCGACCAGCCGAAGCATCTCGACGAAGATCGCTGAAGTCGCCGATGCAGGAACGGCGCGGGAGAAGGAAAAGGGTGCCGGGGGGGACCACGGCTTCCTGTGGAGACTCAACGCCTACTGGCGCTTCGAGCAGCTGGGGGACGGCGTGCTGATCGAGTGCGAGTCGGTCAGTTTGAGCCGGAGTGTGCCGTTCGTGGTGCGGCCCGTCGTCGGTCCGATTGCGAACCGGATCGCGCGGGAATCGCTGGAGCGGACGCTCAGGAGTCTGCGCGCGTACCTGACCGTGACCTAGCCGGGCGTCCGGGCTAGCGGACGCGTATTTCGAAGAGCTTCGGCCACAGCTTCCCGGTCACGAAGAGCCGGTCGCCGGCGGCGTCGTAGGCGATGCCGTTCATGACGTCCACGCCAGCCGCATCCTTCGGGTCGAGGATGCCTTTCAGATCGATCCAGCCGCGCACCTGGCCGGTCTTCGGATCGATCCGCGCGATCCGATCGCTCTGCCAGACGTTGGCGTAGACCTCACCCTTCACAACTTCGAGCTCGTTGAGTTGCGGAACGGGGCGGCCGCCGTCAGTCACCTGCACGCGTCCCGTCTCTTTGAGTGTCTTTGGATCCAGGAAGCGCAAGACGGCGGTGCCGTCGCTCATGATCAACCTGGTGCCGTCGGAGGCGAGTCCCCAGCCCTCGCCGGTATAGGTGAAGGTCCGCGTGCGCTGAAAGGTGGTGCGGTCATAGACGAAGCCGACGCCCCCCTGCCATGTCAGCTGCACGATCGAATCACCGACGAGCGCGATACCCTCGCCGAAGTAGCGCTCCTCCAGTTTCTGGAGCTGCAGCACGGCGCCGTTTTCGAGCTTCACCTTGCGGATGCTGGACTGGCCGTTGAGGCCGGTCCCTTCGTAGAGGAATCCGTCGGCAAAGGCGAGACCTTGCGTGAACGCCTGCGGATCATGCGGGTAGACGCGCACGACCTGGTAACCACTGACCGGGGCGGTGCTCTTTCGCTGCGCGCCGGCGGGGCCGGAGAATCCGGTGATGAAGGTCATGACGAAGAGAATCAGGTAGCGGTGCACGAGTGTTCCTGCCGATGGCCGGCTATTTGAAGAGATCGTCGAACGCCTGCCGGGCGCGGCTGGAGCCACCGGTTGCACTTGAACCCCCGCTGGCGCCCGCGCCACCGGGACCACCGGCGGATGTTGTCTCGCGTTCAACCGTCGTGCGCGGCTCGAACTCGACGCAGAGGTTCTGGACATCCTTCGGGGAGATCCTCGCCGGCACCGGCTTATGGCACTCGAAGGCCGCACTGGTGTCGAAGTTGGCGCACTGCGCGCAGGTGTGGAGGAAGGATCCGCATCGCTTGCACGTGCCGTCGGCGCTCCAGGCCGTCGCCACCGTCAACTCGTAGCCGCACCTCACGCACTTCACGACCTCCCGGAAGCCCGGCATGCTGAACGTCTTCGGGGCGATCGGGGGCTGTCCGCGCGGCGTGTATTCTCTCTTGACCGGTGCGCTCTGTTCACGGCGCGGCTGACGAGGTTCATCCTGGTAGCCGTGCTGGCGGTACTTGCGATCTGACATAGGTCCTGAATCCTCTGACCGGATGGGTCGGGCGTTGAGCGGATAAAACTGTATACCGTCCGGGCGGTGTTCCGGCGCTCATTTCTGCACACCCGGGGAACGGGCCGCGGGTTCTTGCCGTCTAACCGCGACAGGAGAACAAAGATGCGATCCATACCGACTCGTCTGCGTGCC
>JACDDJ010000637.1 GCA_013817065.1 Acidobacteriota bacterium | reverse complement strand
CGCGCATCGGAGGAATAGGCTCACCCGGCCCGGCCGGCACGTCGGGCAACTCTGGAACGCCGAGGATGCGGCGGCCCGCCGGGTTCAGCGTGCGCACGAGCCGGTCGCCGGTGACCACCAGCAGCCCGGACGTAATGCTGGCGATGATCTCCTCGCTCAGGCGCTCCGATGCCTCGGCGCGCGCCTTCATGGCGCGCTCCTGCTCACGCACGCGTTCGAGCGCCTGTTCCATCGCCGCCGCCATGAACGCTGTTTCCGTTCCGGGCCCACGCTCCTTCCCGACCGCCCGCGCCGACGCAATGATCTTGGTTACGGCGAACGCGAGCACACCGACCAGAGCCGCGACAACCGCGTTCAGCCCGAGGAAGAGAGCGCCTGACTCGCTCATGGGTAATACATCCCTACGTACCAATTGACGATCTGCGCCCCGGCGAGCGACGAAACGAGCGCGGCGAGCGCGAGGAAGGTTCCGTACGGCAGTGCGTACTTCAGTCCGCCGCGCTTCGTGACGATCAGGAGAACGCCGATCACCGAGCCAGCGATCGACGAGAACACGAGCGTGACAATCACCAGTTGCCACCCGAGGAAGGCTCCGATCATCGCCAGCATCTTGACGTCTCCTCCACCCATCCCTTCTTCACCTGCGTACCGGTAATAGGCTTCGCCGATGAGCCACAGCACCCCGCCCCCCGCAAGAATGCCGATCAGCGCGTCGCGAATGCCTGGCGGAAGAAAGAGGCTGGACAGCAGTCCCACGCCAATGCCCGGCAGCGTGATGGCGTCCGGAAGGAGATGGTGTTCCAGGTCGATGGCGAAGAGCGCCACGAGCGATGCCGCAAAGAGCAGCCGGACGGCAAGGATCGGGGTCCACCCAAACACGAAGTAGTGCAGTACGAAGAGCGCGGCGGTGGCGATCTCGACGAGAGGGTAGCGCGGCGAGATGCGCACGCCGCACTGGCGACAGCGTCCCCGGAGCATCAGGTAGCTGGCGACCGGGATGTTATCCATCGCACGCAACGCATACCCGCAGGCCGGGCACCGCGACCCCGGACTCACGATCGATGCGCCGCGAGGCAGTCGATGGATGACTACGTTGAGAAAACTGCCGATCGCCAGGCCGAGAAACGCGACGATCGCCAGTTCGAGACCAGACATCGTCATCGCGGCGAACCGGTTCTGGGCATGGGGAAGAGTGGTGATGCGCTCGACACCCTGATCTGTCCCGTCACGGAATCGAGCTCGTAGGGTGTACTCGACGGATCGGCGGGGATGCCGCGGATCACCCGTGCCTCCAGCAGCCGCTGCCATGAGTACGGAGCCGGCATCACTTGCAATCGTCCCTTCAGAGCGCCGGTCAACGCATCGATCTGGTCCAGCGCGTCGAGCTGGAGAAGGGCGCGGGCGGCGCGAGAGCGCAGCCACTCCTGTTCGGACTGCGCCATTTGTCCCCAGAGGTATCGGGATGACGCGCGGTCGTTTGCTTCGACCAGCATTGACGCGGCCAGCGGGAGCAGCCAATTGGGTGCGTCGGGCTGCGCGGCGGCCCGCCTGAACCAGGTCGCAGCCTCAGCGCGGTTGTGCATCGCCCAGTAGTAGATGAAAGCAATGTCGTGGTGATACTGCCACTTGCCGTGATTCTGCGCGATGCCTTTTCGGAGCAGTTGGATCGCGCGATCGGGACGGCCGGCACCGCCCGGATAGTCTTCGCTCAGGAAGATAGCGCCGAAGCGGTAAGCAATATTGAAGTACGGGTCGAGGGTCGTCGCGATGTCGAGCAGCGGATAGAGCAGCTCGTATTTGCGGCCGCTGCTGTTCGGCGCGAGCCGCTCTCCGCCGTAATGCTGGATGGCTCGGATCCAGTAGACATCCGCGGCGAGTGCGTCGAAGCCGAGCACGATCCGATCGAGTGCCTCCGGCGACCGGACGTACAGCAACTGCTCGGTCTCGGCGTCCTGGCGTGGGTAGGTCCGGTCGCGCACGACCTGTAGCGTCATCGCAAAGGCCAGACACACGGCGGCGGCGACGACGGTGCCGATTCCTGGAACGGCGGCACTCACTTGAAGTCCCGCCTCGAGAAGATGACGGTCGCAACCAGCAGCAGCGCCGCGATGTAGCCAGCGCCATAAGCTGCGGTCGAGAGAAGGTAGCCGGCCGGCACGGTCAGTCCGTGTACGACCTGCATCTTCACGTCGAAGGCGGAAAGATCGGGCAGGACGTAATACAGACCCCGCGCCAGCCACACCGCGGGTTTCGAGTCGACAACGACTTCGAAGTTCTTCAGGTCGGCGTTGAAGTGCCCGACGATGTAGAGGCCGAATGTCAGGGCGGCGGAGAGCATCGGACTCGAGAACGTGGAGAAGAAGAGCGCAATCGCGGTGATCAGCAGCAGCTCGATGAAGATCAGCAGCACCGCCTTCAACAACTGCGGATCGAGCGCCGGCGCCTCCCACGCAGCGCGCATCTCGGGTGACGCATTCCAGCTGATGACCGCGAGCACGATGTAGAGTGCGGCGGTCATCGCGATGACGTTCACCACGAGCGTCAGGACAAGACCTGCGTACTTGCCGGCAATCAGTTGCGAACGGCTGATCGGTTTGGCGAGCAGCGAATAAATGCTGCGCCGCTCCACTTCCTTCGACACCAGGCCGATGCCGATGAAGATGGCAATGAAGAGGCCGAACACCGACGTCGCCGCGAGACCGAGGTCCTTGATGATCTTGACGTCCTGCCCCGCGGTCAGCTGTCCGAGAAGATAGGACGCGCTGATCAGCAGGATCGCGAAGATCACCAGGTTGTATGGAACGCGGTCGCGGACCGACTCGCGGAACACGTTGACGGCGATGTGCCTAACGGCCTGCATCGCCATCCCCGACAACGTCGGCGCGGGCACCCGCGCCGGCAGCGGCAATCTGCTGAACGAAGAAGTCCTCGAGCGTGTCCCGCACCGGATTGAGGGAGATGATCGACGCGCCCGCCCCCGCCAGCATCGTCACGACCGCTTCGGGGGCTTCGCCGAGCGGGAGTTCCACCGTGTAGCGGCCACTGCTTATCTCTGTCAGCCGCGTGGCGATGGGGCGCAGCCGCTCGAGTGCGGACGGCGAGACGTTCACTACGACGAGCTCCCAGCCCCGGATGCGGAACTCCGCCAGCTCGGTCAGCCGCCCACTT
>JACDDJ010000636.1 GCA_013817065.1 Acidobacteriota bacterium | reverse complement strand
TGACACGACAGGGCGTGGTCTTCTCACTGACGCCCTGTCGTGGGCATCACTTAGCGTTGAGTTGAGTGTCCCCGTTTCTCTGCCGCTCGGTCCACGATCCGCTGCAGGATCACAGGGTAGTGTGCGATCCGGCCGGCGTCACCCTTGATCGAGATTGACGCGACGCGTTTGCCGTCGGCCGACGGCAGGTCGGCGCTGCCGATCGCGATGAAGCCGTGTCCGAGGCCGAGGTCGGTCATCGGCGCCACGAACACCTTGGCTTCGCGGATGATGGTGACGCACAGGGATCCGAAGGTGTCGTCAAGCGACGCCGGGTTCGCGCGGACGACAGTCGCGTGGGCCCAGGCTGGGAGCAGCCCCGCGGTCTGCATGCCGATCCGCAACGGACTCGTGCGCGTGCGCGACGCCTCGATCAGCCGGTTGAACTCGCGAACGAACTCGACGAAGCCGTCCCACGGACCGCTGCCGGTCGCGAAGTCGGCGGGCTTGATCAGAAGCCCCGCCTTCCGCAGCTTGCGCTCGGGAAACACGACATCTGACGTGCCGTAACGACGGACCCGGTACTTCGCCCGCCCATAGTATCCACGGCGGTCAAAAACGTCCTGCGGCGGTATCGAAATAGAGGCTGGCGGTCTCGTACTCGTCCTCATACGGTCCGCCACCGTGGGGATCGGCCCTTAGATGTTCCCGCGCCCCCGCCCGGATCGCCGGCGCCACGGCCGGATCGATGACGAACTTGATCTCCGACGCGGACGCCCGCGTCTCCCGGGTGTGAACCATGCTGGAAAAGATATACGGGAGGCGAGGGGGTCTTACACGGTTGTCACGGCATTGTCACAAATATGTGGGCCGTCCGAACGCGGAGGACACGGACGCCGAACACGGAACATACGGAAGACGGCGACCGTTAGAGGGATGAACACGAAGGGACGCGGCAGCCCCGTATTGTCTGTGCAATCCGTGTCGTATCCGTAGAATCCGTGTGCTTGCTCGACAGTGGAGCGTCACCCGGCTATGCTCCGCGCGTGAATGCGCCGCCCCCCTGGTCTAACAGCTGGCACCTGACCCTGGCTGCACTGCTCGTGGGGGTAGTCACGATAATCGCGCTCCTGCCCTCGACGAACGTCAGCTGGAGTGCGGACGATGCGTATGTGCTGCAGCACCTGCAGTCTCCCGACTTGCGGACCCGGCTCTTCGCCTTCAACCTAGATCGTCCCTCCGGCTCGAGTGGCGCATGGTGGGAAGGGACCGTCTACCAGCGGCGCTTCGTCAGGATCCTTCCGAGCGCGTTGATGGCGCTGGAGGTGCGGCTACTCGGGCAGGACCCGTGGCGTCTTCACCTGGTCTCACTCGCGCTTCACCTTCTCAACACACTGCTCATCTTCCACCTCTCGAGACGATGGCTGGGGCACGCGGGAAAGGCGGCGCTGGTTGGGATGCTCTTTGGGGCTCACCCGGTTGTCGTGGAGGTCGTGAGCTGGTTTGCCTGTCAGCCGCTCCTGGTCGCGACGGCCTGCACGCTGCTCGCAACGGAGTGCTGGGTCCGGTACAGAGTCACACGCAAGGCCGCGTGGCTGACTGCAGCTGTGGTGACGCTGCTCGCCGCCGTCACCAGCTACGAGGCGGCGATTGCCGCGCCCGTGTTGCTGGTCCTCGGCGACATCGTCCTGCATCGCGGCGCGGGACCGGGCTCGCCCGGGTGGATCCCGCGGCTAGCTCTGCTCTCGGTACTGGTGCCGTTCGCGGTGCTGTCCACGTGGAACAACGCCGGCGTCCTGACCCCGGAGACGTCCCACCGTCCCGGCATGTTGGCGGTCTGGAACGTTGCGAGGATCGATCTCGAGGCTTACCTGTTCAAAGGGCTCGGACTCGTGTCGCCGGAGGCCCCGGCCGCATACTGGATCCACAACGCCGTTGGTGAGCCCGTCAGCGTCGCGCTGCTCATGGTGGTGCTGCTCCCGCTCGCCTGGTGGGCGCGACGACAACCGCTCGCCCTGCTCGGGCTGTTGACGTTCATCGCGTTCCTCGCGCCACCGTGGCTGATGCGGGCGACCGTAAGCGTGCTCAATCAACCGACGCTGCGCCAGTTGTATCTGCCGCTGATGGGGCTGGCTGCGATCGTCACGGCGCTGCTCACAGGAGTGCGGTTCCGTACGGCGGTCATCTTGACGCTGCCCCTGATCGTGGCGATCACCGTGTTGGATCGTGAACCGCGACGAGGCCCCGGCCGTGGAGGCGCCGACGCGGCGCGCGTGCCCGGCGAGCGTGCGCTCGCGAACACTGACCCGGAGCTCCCGGTCATCGTTACCGGCAGCTTTGACCCCGTCCTTGAACGCGCCGGCTGCAACTACGACGTGAGCCTCACCTGGCCAGGACGTCAGCAGATGAACCTGGTCCCGCCGAGTGTATCCGGCGCAACTCCGCGCCTCGTGCGCATGGGCGAGCGCTCCTTTGTCGCAGAGGCAGACGCCAGTGGATTCGCGATCGCCTCTCAGCGTGTGCCGACGCCTGCAAACCGCGGCCAATATTCCGGCGGCGGTACTCGGTTCCCGGCTGTTCCGCCGCAGCTCCTGACCGACGGACAGCAGCAGGTGGGCGAGGCACGGCTCGAAGTCACCGAGCGCAATGGCGCGCTGATCAAGGGCATCAGCTACACGCTGGACAAACCCCTCGAGCAATACGCATTCCTGGCGGTGGACGGCTGCACAAAGGTTCGGGCGTATCGTCCCGAGTAACAGCGGCAATCCAGCCCGCAGCCACCGTGTTGTGGGTGCTATCCGTGTTGTCCGTGTAGCGTCCGGGTATTCCGTGTAGTTCTTCCGTGTAGTCCGTGTCGCAGCCGTGAAATCCGTGTGTCTATTCACACCGCACGCGGTCATCGGGTCAACCGCGAGTGCTCTTCGAGCCGGCACGTAGGTCGCGGCGAGTGCAACAGCACCGATGACCGATGGCTCTCGTACACCTGCGGATACACCGCTTTGGCGAGCCCCTCCTGCTTCTCGTCGCTCACGATGCCGACAATCGTCCGCCATGAGTCGGGGGCGCGGTTGTGCGAGTAGCTGATGCGCGTCCCGATGGGATCCTCCGCGCTGAAGTACGCCCGCACGCGCGAACAACGGGCAGACCCATTGCCGCGAAATTATCCAGGTCTTGCGCAGGTAGATCCGATC
>JACDDJ010000087.1 GCA_013817065.1 Acidobacteriota bacterium | reverse complement strand
CTGCCACCTGCACTTCGGTCTCGCGACGACCGTCGAGATGCTCGACAGCCTCAAGAACCTGGGTTTCACCTACGCGACGCGTTCGGGGCTGTCGATCGGCATCGACGACCTGATCATCCCCGAGCGCAAGCCGGCGATGGTCAACGACGCCCGCAACGAAGTGATCAAGGTCGAAGGTCAGTACCTCGAAGGCGCGATTACCAACGGCGAGCGTTACAACAAGATCATCGCGATCTGGTCGGACGTCACTGAGAAGATCGCCGACGAGATGTTCGTGGGGATGGAAGAGCTCGATCGATCGGGCCGCAACTTCAACCCCGTTTACATCATGGCCGACTCCGGCGCCCGAGGTTCGAAGCAGCAGATCCGCCAGCTGGCGGGCATGCGCGGACTGATGGCCAAGCCGTCGGGCGAGATCATCGAGACGCCGATCACGGCGAACTTCCGTGAAGGCCTCGCCGTCATGGAGTACTTCATTTCCACGCACGGCGCGCGCAAGGGCCTGGCCGACACGGCGCTCAAGACGGCGGACTCGGGTTATTTGACCCGCCGCCTGGTCGACGTGGCGCAGGACGTCATCATCCACGAGATCGATTGCGGCACGATGGACGGCATCGAGGCGCGGGCGATCGTGGAATCGGGCGAGATCATCGAGCCGCTGCGCGACCGCATCATGGGCCGCGTCAGCCTCGAGAAGATCCTCGATCCGCTCACCGGCAACGTCATCGTCGAGGTCAACGCGGACATCGACGAGCAGAAGGCGCAGGACATTCAGGAAGGCGGCATCGAAAAGGTCCGCATCCGGTCGGTCCTGACCTGCGCGAGCCGCCGCGGCTGCTGCGCCAAGTGCTACGGCCGCGACCTCGCGACCGGGCGCCTGGTAGAGCTCGGCCTCGCGGTCGGCGTCATCGCGGCGCAGTCGATCGGCGAGCCGGGCACGCAGCTTACGATGCGCACGTTCCACATCGGTGGCACGGCCTCGCGCGTCAACGAACAGTCGTCGCTCGATGCCAAGCACGCCGGCACCGTCCTCTACCAGGGCCTGCAGGTCGTCGAGGCCAAGGGAACGGGCGAGAACGCCGGGCAGATGGTCGTCATGAATCGCACCGGTTCGCTGGTGGTGCAGGACTCGAAGGGACGCGATCGCGAACGGTATCCGATCGTCTACGGCGCGCGTCTCAAGGTCACCGACGGCCAGGCGGTCGAACCCGGCACGATCCTGGTCGAGTGGGATCCCTACACGTTCTCGATCCTCACCGAGGAATCGGGCACGATCAAGTACAAGGACCTCATCTCTGACGTGACGTATCACGAAGAAGTGGACGAGGTCACCGGCCTGTCGCGGAAGATCGTCGTCGACAGCCCCGACGAGAAGAAGCAGCCGACGATCGAGATCCGCGACAAGAACGGCAAGATGTCGCGCAAGTACCACATGCCGTCGCATGCGCACCTCATGATCGAGGATGGCGATGCGGTCTCGGCAGGCCAGGTGCTGGCGAAGATCCCGCGTGAAACCACGAAGACCAAGGACATCACGGGCGGACTGCCGCGCGTCGTCGAACTCTTCGAGGCGCGGAAGCCACGCGAGACGGCCGTGATCTCGGAGATCGACGGTATCGTCAAGCACGGCGGGATTGTCAAGGGTCAGCGCAAGATCATCATCGTGCCGGAGGATGGGGGCGAGCCGAGAGAGTACTCGCTGCCGCGCGGCGTGCACGTCAACGTCCAGGAAAGCGACCGCGTCCGCGCCGGCGAGCCGCTCATGGACGGGCCGAGCAATCCGCACGACATCCTCTCGGTCCTCGGTGAGAAGGCGCTGCATGCGTATCTCGTCAACGAGATCCAGGAGGTCTATCGCCTGCAGGGCGTCAACATCAACGACAAGCACATCGAGGTCATCGTTCGGCAGATGATGCGGTGGGTGAAGATCGAGGATGTCGGCGACACCGAATTCCTGATCGAGGAGCAGGTCGATCGCTTCCGGTTCATGGAAGAGAACGAGCGCGTGATCATGAATGGTGGTCGTCCGGCCTCGGGCCGTCCGCTGCTGCTCGGGATCACGAAGGCGTCGCTCTCGACCGACTCGTTCATCTCGGCGGCGTCGTTCCAGGAGACCACGCGCGTCCTCACCGAGGCGTCGATCTCAGGCAAGGTGGACCACCTCCGCGGCCTGAAGGAAAACGTGACGATGGGCCGCCTGATCCCGGCCGGCACCGGGTTCGAGTATTACCGGCACGTGCGGATCCCGGCGGACGAGCCGCCACCGCCGCCGCCGCCGACTCCAGAGGAGTTGGAGCTGGAACGCGAGATGGAGTACTTCGTGGAGCCTGAAGAGGCGTTCACGAGGGGAGACGAGATCGAGTAGCGAGCGCAGGGTGCCGTTACTCGGTACTCGGCAACGCATGTAGCGCAGCCCTTTAGGGCTGCATCAGGGGGCGGTGATCGAACAGATCACCGCCCTTTTTTGTTTGCGGCCCGGCTTTGCTCGTAGGTTTAGTAGCGCAGCCCTTTAGTGTTTGCTATCAAGAGATCGGTCACGGATCGTGACGATGATCTACACGCACGTGCTGGAGCGGGGGGTGCTTGGGGTGACAAGTCCGGCGGACATGCTGTGAGGCGAATTATCCCGCGGTGCCTGCAGCACAATGTCCCGGTCCAAACAGGAGCTTTGAGCGTTCTGCGGGAATCTCGACGGGTGCCGGTAGCCCTTGATGTCTTATCCGGCCTGGATAAACACTGGCCGCGGCTCAACGTCCGCGACGGCGCGCCGTCGTTTGCCTGCAAATGCCTGATCCGGCAGACTATGCGCGGCTCAGAAGCGAGCGCTGTAACGGATTATCCCGCGCGGATGCTGGCGAAACGATCCGCGGTCTACTCCAATACTTGTTAGGCAGCGACGTTCAACATTCGAACGAGAAGTACACTGTTCCCGTGAAGTTCGCGTGGGATCCGAGCAAGGCCGAGGAGAATCTCAAGGCGCACGGCGTCGACTTCCGAGAGGCGGCAACCGTCTTCGACGACTTGCTGTCGACGACATTTCCGGACGTTGAGCATTCCGTTGGCGAGCGACGATTCCTCATCATCGGCCAATCGGCGACGGGCCGTATCCTCGTGGTGTCACACACCGAGACGGGCGATACTATACGAATCATCAGCGCGCGAACCGCCACACGGCGCGAGCAACGATTCTATGAAGAAGACGAATCAAGCACTCATTGACGACATGCGCCCGGAGTACGACTTCGCGTCGATGAAGGGCGGCGTCCGTGGTAAGTATGCGCGGCGAGCCCGCGCGGGGACGAACATCGTCCTGATCGAGCCAGAGGTGGCAGACGCGTTTCCCACCGAAGAGGCTGTCAACGAGGCTCTCAAGGGCGTGCTGAGCACGACGCGGGCTGTGCGGCGTACAGGCGGGCTGCCTAACAAGGCGCTGCAGCCGACGAGCCGCGCTCCACGCAAAGCCAAATCGCGAAAGCGTTCACGCGCGGCTCGCGGCTGAGCGCCGGACGTTAGCCAGACTGAAGGCGTATGAAGGTCGGGTGTTTACCAGACGAAATCACACCGGCAGTCGATCCCGCGGGCCGAGCCGCTGGTGCTAGGCGTGCAACGGACAGCACCGCGCCTGTGCCCGTCGGACTCAGCATCACTGTGGTGGTGGTGGCCTTCGTCGCCGGAGCCGGGGTGGCGAGGCTCACCCACGATGCGACCCCGGGGTTCGCCTGGGTGACGGCCACCGGACTGTGTGGAAGCCTCTTCGTAGTGGCCAGGTGGGTGGTACGCTCAGCGCCGACGCACGCGCGCTTCGTCGCGCTTATCGCACTGGCGTGCCTTACCTTCAGCTACCTGCTGGTCCTGGGAGGTGAATCGGCACCACGCCCGACCGGCCGCAGCGCTCTCAGTTTCTTCACCTTCGTCGTGATGCTGCTCGCGGTCCTGGCCGCTGCGGCAGCGCTGCCGGTCCTTGTCGTAGGCGCCGCGCTGCGATCCGGACGGACACACGAGCCGCCTCAGCTCCGTCTGGATATCACCCCGCAGCTGCTCACGGCCGCAACGGGCGCCGTGATGTTCCTGCTTGGATTTCTGCTGCTTGCCACCGCACTCTGGGCCAGCTCCCCCCAGTGGCGGGTGCTCGCCATCGTCAGCGTCGCGGTCGGGAGCCCGGTCTTGCTCCTCCCGTTTGGGACATACATGTACGAGCGACTTCTCTCGCGCTGGCGCGTGGCCCTGCCCCCGCGCGCGCTGCTCGAAGGGCTCGAGAAACTTCGGGATCTGACGGGGGTCGAGTTCGATGAGGTCCTCTGTCTCCAGGCATCGTTCGGCAGCGGCCGTGTATGCCAGGTCGTCACTCGGCCAGGTCACTCGACACTCGTGTTGTCCGCGTCGATTGCCGATGAGCTGAGTTCCCCGCAACTCCTGGCCGTCCTGGCTCATGAGGCCGCACATGTATGCCTGAATCACTTCCGCCGGAAGATCGCATGGGGCGGTGTCGCCGGGATCGCGGGGCTGACAACGGCGGTGGTGGCTCAGATGTTGGTCGGGCCGTTCTTACCGCGCGCTCTCCAGTTTGCGGGGGTGCTCGGCGTGGTGTTGCCGGTCGTCATGCTGCGCGGCCTCTACGACACGTTCGTGACACGCCGGCACGAGGCAGAAGCAGATGAATTCGCGGTCGATACTGCGGGCTGGCAGGCGCTCATAGAGGCGCTCGGTGTACTTGGCGCTTCAGGCCCGGGCGAGGCGCTGGTACACAATCGATGGACCACGCATAGTACGTGGGAACGCCGGGCCGGCAGGATCCGGGAGTGGGAGAAATCTCGCCGTGCTGGCTAACAGGCCGCTGCAGCCGACGAGCCGCGCCACGCGCAAAGCCAAGTCGAAGCCGCGTTCCCGGGCGGTTCGCGGCTGAGCGGCAGGACGTTAGCCCGACATGCAAACCGAGATGAATCTGCGTCCGAATGTGATTGATGCGATGTTCGCAAGGCACGGCGTGTCAGGGCTGTGGGAGCCTCTGCCGTCGCTCGGTCTGGCGAATCGAATCTTTGGGACGCGGGATGTCGTGCTCCGCGTGGCGACCGACCATCTCGACGGCGTGGTGGACGCGCGGACGGAATCGGTCGCTGCGCCGGTGGCTCGAGCGGCAGGCATTCTGACGCCTCGGTTGATCGCATTCGACGACACGCGCACGCTGGTGGACCGGCCGTTCTCACTGTGGGAACGCGTGCATGGAGAAACCCTTGGCCTGACGAAACTGGCCCGCCATCAGATGGCCGACGTGTGGCGAAGCGTCGGTCGCGAACTGGCCAGACTCCATCTGCGGGTACGAGAGTGTCCCGATCCAGACGGCTATCTCGATCATCCTGCGCGCGACCAAGATGTCGGTGCGGTCGTGAAGCGGCTCGTCGATGCGGGGAGGGTCGACATCGACGTTGCCAGACGAATCGAACGGGTGGCCGAGGAACTTCGCCCGCGCATCGCCGAAGGCATCGAGACGCGTTTCATCCATGACGACGTCCACCCGATGAACGTCATGTGCTCGTCCGGTGGCGAGCTGCTCGCCATCATCGATTGGGGTGACGCGGGCTGGGGCGACCCCTCCCTGGATTTCGCCACGATTCCACTCGACGATATTGCGTCTGCGCTGGAAGGGTACGAAGCCGAAGCGCCCGGACTGTTGGGCCGGGATCCCGAAGCCCGGGTCGCTTGGAACAAGCTGCTCGACGCCATGGACGACCTCTGGGACACTCCGGCGCCGCCGCTGGACCTCGACGCGCTTCACCGATTCATGCGATCAGGAATGGGCTAAGTTCGAGTGGCGGGCTAACAGGCGTTTGCAGCCGACGGCGGCGAGTGCGATCATGAGCCGCCGCGGCTGAAACGCATGACGTTAGACCGCAGCAGAAGCCAATGCTTGTATTCGACTGGTTCAGCACGTTGGCCGCAGGGAGCGACTTCCCGCGGGACGCCGCCTCCGAGCTGCAGGAGCGAGGCTTTGTCGTCATTCCCGGCCCGGCGCCTTCGGCGCGGATGGAACTGCTGGCCGATGCATACAACGTCGCCGTGTCGTCGGCGACCGGCGACGACACGAAGATCGGCAGCACTACGACGAGGGTGAGCGATTTCGTGAATCGTGGCACCGCATTCGACGACCTCTACGTATTTCCGCCTCTGCTGGAGGCGTGCTGTCGCGTCATCGGCCGGCCATTCAAGCTCAGCTCGCTGCACGCACGGACGCTCAGGCCGCACACCCCCGCTCAGGAACTCCACGTTGACGTTCCACGCGACTCCGCCGATTGGCCTCTCCTCGGTTTCATCCTGATGATCGACGAGTTTCGTCCCGACAACGGCGCGACGCGGTTCGTGCCGGGCTCGCACCGGTGGTTGCGTCCCCCCGAGAACACCATTTCAGATCTGCGCGCCGAACACGATGACCAGGTGTTGGCGTGCGGCAGTGCGGGCTCACTCCTCATCTTCAACGGATCCGCATGGCATGGCCACACCAAAAACACATCGAGTGGGCCGCGCCGCTCGCTCCAAGGTGCGTTTATTCCTCGCGAGGGGCGTGCTGGGACGGACTTCGCGGCCCGTATGCAACCCGAGACGCGCGCGCGATTCGGCCCACTCGCGCGGTATGTGCTCGCGCTCTGACTGGCCGTCTTGCCGCTATCGCTGGGATAGCGGACATCGGCGTCTCGTTGAACGGACGGCGGTCTAACACGGCTTGCAGGCAGACGGCGGCCGGTGCCATCATGGGCCGCCGCGGCTGAAGCCTGGCCGTTCGGCGTCGTAGGAGGCAATCCGTGAAAAGACTTCTTTGCGTACTGACCGCCTTGTTTGCCTTCGGGATCATTACGGTTCAGCCGTCCGCTCTTGCTCAAGAGAAGATAAGAGTTCTGAGTGACGGTCCTCTTCGGCCGGCATTGATGCCGATTGCCGAGGCGTTCCATCGCCACAGCGGCCACGAGATCGAGTACGTCTTTGGTCCCTCTCCGGTGATCCATAAGAAGGTTGCCGATGGGGAGACGGCTGACGTGCTGATCATTCAGCCGGATTTTGTGGCCGAGCTGGTGAAGTCCGGAAAGGTGGCCCCCGGCGAACATTCGGTAATCGGCCGCGTGGGCTTTGCACTCGCGGGGCGCGCCGACGCGCCTGCTCAAGACGTTAGCACCGTGGAGGCGTTCACAAGGGTTCTACTGAACGCCGACTCATTGATCTTCAACAACGTTGCATCGGGCAATTATTTCGCGACGGTTCTCGAGCGCCTCAACATTTCCGAGACGGTCAAGCCAAAGGTGGTTCGTATCCCGCCTGGGGCAGTCTTTGAGCGGATCAAGCAAGGAAAAGGCAACGACATCGGCGTGGGCCCAATCCCACTGATCGTTGCAGACAAGAACCTGCGTCTGCTCGGGCCGCTGCCTGCCGGACTTCAAAGCCACGTCGTTTATGCCGCGGCTCCAATGAGCAACTCTCCGTCGCCCGAAGCGGCGAAGGCATTTATCGCTTTCTTGGCTAGCTCTGCCGCCAAGTCCCTATTCGCAGCAAACGCCGTTGGCCCGGAAACGGAAGGTAGGTCGTCGACAGTGGAACTCAGGATAACGCCGAACCACGCCTTGCAGCCGACCGCCGCAAGCGTGCCGCTTGCGGTTCCGTCGTCGCTTCGCTCCTCGGCGGCGGCTGAAGGCGAGCGTTAGGGCGCAGGATGGACACACAAGAAGAGTTCAATACCACAGAGGCACGACAGTGTTGACGTTCGTTCGCACGGGAGTTGTTCTCGCGTTCTGTGCGTTAGGGTTGGCACCGCACGATCCATCGTTCGGCGTAGCGACCGGCGGTACCGGAGCAGGCCAAGCTGCCGCGCTCGAGGGTACTGGGAGCGATGGTCACCTGATCACTGCGTCAGCAATGGGCCGTGCTCAGCTGAATATGACCCTTGGCGAGGCTCGCCGAGTGCTCCCGACTGCATCGTTCGCACGGACCTCCGACGGCGACGGTGCTGCACTTGTTGAAGTCGTCTACGGAAAAGATGACTCTCTGATTCTGTGGGCCGACGAGGACGACCCCGCTGCGCCCATCGATTGGTCGAGGAAGATCGTCACGATTGAGACTTTCAGTGCAGCGTTCCATACGCGTGAGGGCGTACATCCGGGCTCCTTCGTAAGAGACGTTGTCACCCTCTTCGGGCCGGTTCTGGAAATCGTCAAAAGTGAGATCGAGAGTCGCGAGTACATCACGTTCGCACGACAACCGCAGGCGTTGACGTTCCGATTGGACTACACGGGCGTTTTCGCTTCTGGCGCACGGCGGACGACCGTTTTCGAGCCAGGCGCGAAGATTTGGTCCATAGCGATCTCGTCATTACCATGACGCTCGGACGAGCATGCGCCCTAACACGCGTTGCACCAGACGGCCGTGGGTGCAATCATGAGCGGCCGCTGGTGAACGCTGGCCGTTAGCCGGATCAACACGATACCGAAGACAGGTCGCGGACCGATTCGCGATTGGACGCGCCGTCCGCCATGGAATTGACCCGGGGAGAGTGGAGACTGGCTGGGTTATACTATCGGTATGAAGACGGCCGTATCGCTGCCAGACCGAGTGTACCGCGAGGCCGAAGGCTACGCGAAGCGCACGCGGAAGTCTCGGAGCCAGTTGTATGCCGAAGCCCTGGCTGAGTACCTCGCCCGACACGCCCCGGACGAAGTGACCGAGGCGATGAACGTCGTGGTCGATGAACTCGGCGACGCCGCACCGGATTCCTTCGTGCGGCGGGCCGGGCGGCGAGTGCTCGGGAACGTAGAGTGGTAGAAGTCGCGCAAGGGGACGTCTGGTGGGCGGACTTGCCCGAACCCACGGGTTCCGGTCCCGGCTTCCGACGGCCCGTCGTTGTGGTCCAAGGGAATCCTTTGAATCGCAGTCGCATCGCCACGGTCGTGTGCGTGCCGCTGACGAGTAACACGCTCTGGGCTGGCGCACCGGGCAATGTGCTTCTCTCGAGCAAGACAACCGGGTTACCGAAGGATTCGGTCGCCAACGTTTCGCAGATCATCGCGCTTGATCGTTCACTCCTCACCGAGCGGGTCTGGCGACTGGGGTCGAAGCCGCGCGCGCAGATCCTTCACGGCATCGATGTCGTTCTGGGCCGATGAACTGGCTAACAGGCGTGTGCAGCCGACGGCGGCGAGTGCGATCATGAGGCGCCGCGGCTGAAACGCATTAGGTTAGGCGTCATGGTTCGCCCCTCGCATTTGAACTCTTGCTCCGGAACCCAAGCCGCCGGTCGCGGCAGACGACGACAAACGGCGGTACAACGCGAACAACAGGAGACGCAATGGCACAATCAGAACAAGAGACCCCGTCGGCGCGGGCCACCTACCTGCCGAAGGAAGAGGCCGGAATGTCATTCCCACCCGACCGGACGGCCCTGCTGGTGATCGACCCGGTCAACGACTTCCTCTCCGAGGGCGGGGCCGGCTGGGAGTTGACCAAGACCACCGTGACGAAGAACGACGTGGTCGGCCACCTGAAGCGCGCGATCGAGGGCGCGCGAGCGTGCGGCATCCCTATCCTGTTCGGCCCGATGGCGTACACCGAAGAGGATTACGCGGCCGAGCATCTGCAGCGCAGGAGCGGGATCAACCGCCTGATGTTCGAGCGGAAGATGTTCCTGGCCGGCACCTGGGGGGCCGACTTCCACCCCGACTTGCGGCCCCGCGACGGCGATACAGTGCTCCTGCCGCACAAGAGTTGCGATGTCTTCCAGACCGACCTCCCTGAGCACCTCCGGCGGATGGGGATCACGCATCTGGTAATCGCCGGGATGTCCGCCAACCTGTGCTGCGAGTCCACCGGCCGGCACGCCATGGAAGACGGGTTCGACGTGACGTTCCTGTCCGACGCCATCGGCGCGGCGAGTATTCCTGAATACGAGGCTTCGATTCGCTTGAACTATCCGCTGATCGCCAACGCCGTCATCACCGTGGACGAGTTCCTGGCCGCCGTTGGGGCTTCGGCGGCAGGCCTCGTCGGCGTGCGGGCGGGGGATGCGGTTCGTGGCTCCGACCACGGGGAGATCGGCACGGTCGATGAGGTCGCCCTAGCGACAGAGGAAACGGACGGCTACCTGCTCGTGCGGAAGGGGCTGATCTTCAAGACCGACACCTATATCCCGTTGGACGCGGTGGCCAAGCGGAGCGGCACGGACGTGTTCATCAACGTCCCGAAGCTGGTCCTGGGAACGATGCCTTGGGGGGAGCCCCCGTCCCGGGCGGAGCGGCGCGCGAAGCACGGCCCTCGCGCCGCGGATGTAGACAAGCTTTACGGCTCGCGCTCTCCGTCCGGCCGGGAGTGATCCGCTCGCGGGTAGTTCCGCGCCCGCAACTGGATCGAAGGCCCGCCTAACGTAACACTTCACCCGTCTGCAACGGTCTCCACAGGCAGCGGCGGTAGTGTCCCGGTCTGAAGCAGTTCCCGCAACGCAGACGCGATCGTCTTTGTCGCGTCCAGGCCGCGCAGCTTCAGCGTGCGGAAGATGCTCATCAGCACCGCCTGGGTGTCGGCCCCGGCGGGCGAGCGGTTGCACAGGATGTTCTTGCGCAGGATCACCGCCGGGCGGATTTGCCGCTCGGCGTGGTTGTTGTCGAACGGCACGTGCGGCTGGTCCAGGAACGTGAACAGGTGGTCGCGGTGGCGGCTGATCCGCTCGCCCAGCCGCCGGGCGTCGGCGTCGGCGTACACGCCGCCGGTCGCGTCGTCGGCCAATTTGTTGAGCCTGCGGTTGATCAGCACGATGCGCGAGCGGTACTTTTCGACGGTGAAGTCGGGTCGTTTACGC
>JACDDJ010000635.1 GCA_013817065.1 Acidobacteriota bacterium | reverse complement strand
GTATGCGAGGCGGCGAGAAGGTCCTCGAAGCCATCTGCGACCTGTACCCGGGCGCGACGCTCTTCACCCTGGTCCGCGTGCCGCAGAGCGTTTCGGAACGGATCGAATCACACCCGATCCGCACGTCCTTCGCCCAGCGTCTGCCCCGGGCGGCGCGCTGGTACCGCCACTACCTGCCGCTCTACCCGGCTGCGGTCGAGACCTTCGACCTGGACGATCACGACCTCGTCATCAGCAGCAGCCATTGCGCCGTCAAATCCGTGATCACCCGGGGGGATGCCACCCACGTCTGCTTCTGCCATTCGCCGATGCGGTATGCCTGGGATCAGTTCGACGCCTACTTCGGACCGGATCAGGTCGGCGAGTGGCCCAGCCGCGCCCTTCGGCCGGTCATGGCTGGGCTGGCCCGATGGGATGCGGCAACGGCGCACCGCGTCGACCGCTTTCTCGCGAATAGTCAATATGTTGCCGGGAGAATAGGCCGATACTATAATCGCAGGTCGAGCGTTGTGTATCCTCCTGTGGACACTGACTTCTACCGTCCGGCGGCCGGACGGGCCAGCAATCGCCATGGCGCGCTCGTGGTGTCCGCTCTCGTTCCCTACAAACGAATTGAGGTTGCTATCGAGGCTTCGCGCCTGACCGGGATACCGCTGCGGATCGTTGGGCAGGGGCCCGAGGAATCGCGTCTCCGCGCGTCGGCGGCGGGGGCGCCCGTCGAGTTCCTCGGGTGGCGAACCGACGAGGACATCCGCGAACTCTATCGCGGCGCCGCCGCCGTGCTGCTGCCCGGCACCGAGGATTTCGGCATCGTTCCGGTCGAGGCCCAGGCATGCGGCGCACCTGTCGTCGCGTTCGCCGAAGGTGGAGCGCGCGAAACGGTCCTCAACGGGATCACCGGGGCGCTCGTCTACGACAGGTCGGCCGGCGCCTTCGCCGAGGCCCTCGCTGGCGTTGCCGCGGGAGGCCTTCAATCGGACGCGATCAGGGCCAGCGCCGAACGATTCTCAATCGCCGCATTCAAGGCACACTTCCAGGCCGCGGTTGATGAGGCCCGGAGCCAGGCCCCTGGCGATCAAGTCCGACGGAGCCAGGCCCCTGGCCATCAAGTCAAGCGGAGCCAGGCCACATGATGCGCCGCTACAACCGCCTCCTCGTCGCCTTCTACATCATCAGCGACGCGGTGTTGGCGATGGCGGCGTTCCTGATCGCCTATTGGGTTCGCTTCTACTCGGGCCTGCCGGTGCCGAAAGGAATCCCGCCCTTTGGGGAGTACCTGACCCTGCTGCCGATCATCGGCGCCATCGTCCCGGCGGCCTTCCACCTCCAGGGTATTTACCGGCTGCGCCGCGGACGATCCCGGGTGGACGACTTCTTCGCGGTGTTCGTCGGCACCGTGCTGGCGGTCGTGCTCGGGGTCGGCGGCACGCTCTATTACCGCACCTACTACCTCTCGGATGCAGCGAAGGATGCCGGCGCGTACGAAATTGCGCAGGGCGTTTGGGGTCTGTTCGTCCTCATCAACGTCGCGCTGACCTATCTTTCGCGCGAGATCGTCCGCGAGGCACTCGAGCGCCGCTGGAAGGCTGGCATCGGCCTGAAGCGCGTGCTCATTGCCGGCGCCGGGGACCTCGGACGCATGGTTGCCGATAAGGTCCTGCAGCACCGGGAGCTCGGCTTCCAGGTGGTCGGCTTCGTGGACGACCGGGCGGCAGGCGATCACATCGGTTATCGCGGCCTTCCT
The DNA here is from genome assembly GCA_013817065.1 of Acidobacteriota bacterium. Taxonomy (GTDB): domain Bacteria; phylum Acidobacteriota; class Vicinamibacteria; order Vicinamibacterales; family 2-12-FULL-66-21; genus JACDCA01. The sequence continues at coordinate 1,431 of JACDDJ010000635.1, read as the reverse complement.
CTCCTGGGCACGCTGCCTGAGACCGACGAGATCATTCGCCGCGAGAAGATCGATCACGTGTACGTCGCCCTGCCCCTCGAGGAGCACGTCAAGATGCTCGCCCTCGTCGAGGTGACCAACCGGGAAGGCGTAGACGTCCACGTCGTTCCCGACTTGCTGCAGTTCATCGCCCTGCGCGCGCGGCTCGAGAACCTCGACGGCGTCCCGATCATCAGCCTCAACGACGTTCCCCTGCGCGGCTTCAACAGCATCCTCAAGCGGCTGATCGACGCCTCACTTTCGGGCTCGGCGCTGCTGCTGCTGTCGCCGCTCTTCCTCTCGATCGCGGCGCTGATTCGATACTCCTCCAAGGGCGCCGTATTCTACACCCAGGAGCGGATGGGGCTCGACGGTAAGGCGTTCCACGTCTACAAGTTCCGCTCGATGTATGTCGGAGCGGAGGATGACACTGGTCCGGTCTGGGCGCGCGACGAGGATCCGCGCTGCACGCCGATCGGCAAGTGGCTCCGCAAGCTGGATCTCGACGAACTGCCGCAGCTCTGGAACGTGCTGCGCGGCGACATGTCGATCGTCGGGCCGCGGCCTGAGCGTCCGTACTTCGTCGAGCAGTTCAAACACCGCATCCCGCAATACATGCTGCGCCACAAGGTCAAGGCAGGCATCACCGGTTGGGCCCAGGTCAACGGCTGGCGCGGTAACACGTCGATCGAAAAGCGTATCGAATACGACCTCTACTACATCGAAAACTGGTCCGTGGGCCTCGATCTCAAGATCATGTGGCTGACCGTCATCCGTGGATTCCATCGCCATGCCTACTAAGCGCGTCGTCATTACCGGCGCGGCCGGCTTCATCGGCTCACACCTTTCAGAAACCCTGCTCGATCGCGGCTACTCGGTGATCGGGATCGACAACCTGCTGACCGGCGACACGGCCAACATCGCGCACCTTGCGAACCGTGATTTCACGTTCATCAAGCACGACGTCACCAACTACATCTATGTCGAGGGCCCCGTGCACGCCGTCCTGCACTGGGCGAGCCCGGCGAGCCCGATCGATTACCTCGAACTGCCGATCCCGACGCTGAAGGTTGGTGCGCTCGGTACGCACAAGGCGCTGGGGCTGGCCAAGGCGAAGAACGCGCGCTTCGTGCTGGCGTCGACATCCGAGGTATACGGCGATCCGCTGGAGCATCCGCAGAAGGAAACCTACTGGGGCAACGTCAACCCGATCGGTCCGCGCGGAGTCTATGACGAGGCCAAGCGCTTCGCCGAGGCGATCACGACCGCGTACCGCCGGTATCACGGGCTGGACGCGAAGATCGTCCGCATCTTCAACACCTACGGTCCACGGATGCGGGTGAGAGACGGCCGCGCCGTCCCCGCGTTCATGAGCCAGGCGCTCAAGAACGAAGACGTGACGATCTTCGGGAG
>JACDDJ010000634.1 GCA_013817065.1 Acidobacteriota bacterium | reverse complement strand
GGCAACGTCCACCAGGACCAGGCGCGAGGCATCACGATAGGGAAGGGGTCGGATGACGACGCCGTACGCAACGGCGAACACCGCCGTGTTCAGCCCGGTCCCCACGCCGGCGATGAGGACCGCCGCGGCGGCGTACCAGCGATCCTGGAAAAGACGGCGAGCCGCAAAACGGATTTCGGTGAGCAAGGCAAAATCCTGAGTGGATGATTTCGTCTTCGGCCTATTCTAACGTCGCCCCAGAGAGGTTTTTCAATCGAGCGGCGGCAGAAGCCCCAAAAGGGGGGCGGCCCGATCTCTCGGCCTCGCTGCTACGCAGAGCGCTGAAACAAACTGGCGTGGCGCCGCGTCGGTGTTTGTCGTCGACGAGCAGGACCTCGCCCACGGATTCTGACTGCGGTCAGGACCTGTCGGGAATCGTCGGATGGACGACCAACTCGAACGAACTGCCGTCGCGCAACCGCACCGCTGCAAAGTGCCGCACGTCGCGCGTGGCGATGCGACGGATGCCGAGCCCCTCGGCAAGCGCGAGGGTGATCGAATGAGCCCCTTCCTTCCTACGACGGGCCGAACCCATCTTTGACATGCATACCCAATTCGGGCATGATTATACCCATATTGGGTGCGAAGACAACTTCTCGCCGTTCCAGCCGAAAAAACCTATCAGATGCGTTGTTCACGAAAACGCAGCAACGCGTGCTCCGCGTGCTTTTCGGCCAGCCAGAACGGAGCTTCTACGCCTCCGAGCTGATTCGGGATGCCGGCACAGGGTCAGGAGCCGCGCAACGCGAGCTTGCCCGCCTCGAAGAGGGCGGCCTCATCGTCGCCCGCCGGATCGGCAACCAGAAGCACTACCAGGCCAACGCCGCGTCACCCCTGTTTTCGGAACTGCGAAACATCGTCCTGAAGACTGTCGGTCTCGCGGAGCCTCTGCGCGATGCCCTGAAACCTTTGTCGTCGGCCATTCGCGCGGCCTTTGTGTACGGTTCCGTGGCCAAGGCGACCGACCAATCGGCTAGCGATATCGACCTGATGATCATTAGCGACAGCCTCACGTACGGCGAACTCTTCGGCGCCCTCGAGCGGGTCACGCGTACCGTGGGTCGGAAGGTCAACCCCACCGTGTACACGGCCGCCGAATTTTCAAAGCGTGCCCGGACGGAGAACGCGTTCGTGACGCGCGTGCTCGAGCAGCCGAAACTCTGGGTGATTGGATCGGAACATGACCTCCCCATCGCCGCTTGAGCGCCTCGCGGGTCCCGGCAACGTCCTCGCCCAGGAACTCCCGATGCAAAGGAGTTTGCAGGTCTGATCCGTTCGGGCCTCGCGCGGCTGAAGGACGCGGAGAGAGAAGCAAACTCAATGGACAGCAGGTTCCATCTTGCCTACAGCGCGGCTCACGCACTCTGTCTGGCTGCGCTGCGGCACCACGGATTCAGGCCATCGAAACGGTACATCGTGTTTCAGGTGCTGCCGGACACGCTTGGCCTGGGCTCGGAGGTCTGGCGAGTGCTTTCGAAGTGCCACGACATGCGGAATCGGACCGAGTACGAGGGCATCCTCGACGTTGACGACAGGCTCGTCACCGATCTGATCGGCGCCTGTCGCAAGGTTGCGGACAAGGTCCGCGGTCTGCCGCCTATTCCCGAAAAGTCACAATGACCTCAAGCTAGACATGGCGCTCAAGAAATCTGAACTCTACTCCTCGCTCTGGGCCAGCTGCGACGAGCTCCGCGGCGGCAGTGGACGCCAGCCAGTACAAGGACTATGTCCTCGTCCTGCTCTTCGTCAAGTACGTCAGCGACAAGTGCGCGGGCCAGCCGACGGCACGCTGATCGTGAAGTGGGATTTGGACAATCAGAAACCGATGAAAGTCGCGGCGACGCGCCGCATTGTGGTACTGATCAGCGAGCTGGAAGCTGAGGGGCTGCTGTGAAGATCCGCTCTGTCGGGCACAACAATCGGAAGAAGGTGTTCGAGGTCGGCACCTCGACGAAGAAGCTCGTGTTCCCGTTCTCGAAGGCGGTGCCGACGCCCACGACCGAAGACCCGGTCACCGAGCTCTCCGTCGACCCGGAGGCCGGCCGGGAGGCGTTTACTTACGTCCTCCACTCCGGCCGGGCGGGCACCGTCCACGTCGAGCAGGTGCTCGAGTACAACAAGAATCCGAAGTACCTCCGCGATCTCCTGTTATACCGCACTCGCCGCCTGCGGCGGCTCGCCCCCGTGAGTGGAATCAACGGTCTACCGGACGGCGGGGACCCGCTCAACCGAAGACTCTGAGCGTCCGGGCGGTCGCCCACTACCCGCGCGTCCGTTTCGCACCACGTCATAGGCTGGCGCCAGCGCCATGTCACGGCTGGACCGCAGCCGCATCGCATCGGCCGGCCCGAGCGCGCGATTGCTGTGCATCAGAGAGCGCCGATCTCCCGGACGAGAAACCGCCAGGTCTCGCTCTTTCCTTGTGCCCGGATGTAGCGGTCGAGAACCTGCTGCACCCGGGCCACGTAGATATCCGCCTTCTCGTCGTGCGCGTGTGCGATCCCACGGTGGTAGGCGCGAGTGGCCAGATCCACGTCGCCTTCGGCGAGCCTCAGTTCGCGCCTGAACCAGAGCGTGGCAATGCGCGTCGCCATCCACGGATTGAAGTAGTCAGCCTCCGTCGGGCGGAACAGCAGCTCGCAGCGGGCGACCATCGCGGCGATCTCCTCGCGGCAATAGTCCGAGCACTGGGCCAGCCCCAGATCCCGGTTGCCCCACTGATTCTGGTTGAACGCGCGGTGCTCGAACCAGGACTCCGCCATGACGATGGCACCGATCGTCTGCGCGACGTGCTCCGGGACGAGGCCGAATTCCGCACCGACCCCTTCCATCCGGGCCCAGTGCCAGATCATCCGCAGGTACGCCATCGACCGGACCGGCTGCGGGACATCGTCCCAGTCCTCGGCGGTCATGTGGTGCCAGCTCCCGGGACCACGAAACAGCTGCTCATAGGAACGTGCCATCGCCTGAAGGGCGGTGGTCCGGTAGGCGGGGTCGACGCCGTCCCAGTCGCCAAAGTGCATCTGCCGCCAGAGACGGTGGTCCGAGTGGAGCTGGTCGACGGTCACCGTCTCGCGCACCTTCGTCCAGTCGGGTGTGGTGATGGTGATCGCCACCGTCCTGAGATCGCTCAGTGC
>JACDDJ010000633.1 GCA_013817065.1 Acidobacteriota bacterium | reverse complement strand
CGCCATGCACGCGCGGCGTGCGTTCGAGCTTGTCCAGAAGCTGCTGAGCCTTTTGTAGCCCGATGTCACCCCACCCCTACACGGAGGACCAACTCGTCGAACAACCAGCGATAGCCCTGCTCGCGGAGTTGGGCTGGACGACCGTCAACGCTCTCGACGAGGTGCTTGGGCTCGAGGGGACGTTCGGGCGCGAGACGAAGAGCGACGCGGTGCTGACCGCACATCTCAGGGCCGCCTTGGTCCGCCTGAATCCCGACGCGCCCGCCGAGGCGATCACCGCAGCGATCGATCAACTCATCGTCGATCGTTCTGCGATGAGTCTTGTTGCCGCGAACCGTGAAGTCTATCTGCTGCTGAAGGAAGGTGTCCCCGTCTCGGTGCGGGAGCCGGAGCGCGGCGGGCAGCGCACCCTGCGGGTGCGCGTCATTGACTGGCAGAACACCGCGAACAACGACTTCCTGTTCGTCAGTCAGTTCAACATCACGGGATCGCTCTACACCTGCCGGCCGGATCTCGTCGGCTTCGTCAACGGTCTGCCCCTGATCGTTATCGAGCTGAAGAAGCCAGGTGTGCCGGCGAAACAGGCGTTCGACGAGAACATCACCAGCTACAAGCACGAACAGAACGGGGTGCCGCCACTCTTCTGGTACAACGTGTTCGTCATCGCGTCGAATGGTACCGAGAGCCGGGGGGTCACTGACGGCGGACTGGGAGCGCTTCTTCGAGTGGAAGCGGGTCGAGCGAGAGGACGAACCACGTCGCGTGTCGTTGGAGGTGATCCTGCGTGGCGTCGCCGAGCCCGGGCGCCTGCTGGACCTGCTGGAGAACTTCGTCCTCTTCTCCGAGCACAAGACCGGTTACGTCAAGATCCTGGCGCAGAACCATCAGTTTCTCGGTGTGAACAACGCGATCGGGTCGATGCTCCAGGCCAGAAGCGCCGGTCACGGTCGCGCGGGAGTGTTCTGGCAGACCCAAGGCTCGGGCAAGAGCCTCGCCATGGTCTTCTTCGCGCAGAAGGTGCTCCGGCGAGTGCCCGGCAACTGGACGTTCGTGGTCGTCACCGACCGCACGGAGCTCGACGACCAGATCGCGCGCACGTTCAAGGAGACCGGCGCGGTCTCGGACGCCGACAGCAAGTCGTGCCACGCCGGAAGCGGCGCACACTTGCGCCAGCTTCTCACAGCGAATCACCGATACGTCTTCACTTTGATCCACAAGTTTCAGACGCCGGAAGTGCTTTGCGACCGACGCGACGTCGTGGTGCTGACCGACGAGGCGCACCGGAGCCAGTACGACACGCTGGCGTTGAACATGCGCTCGGCGCTGCCGAACGCGCTGTTCATCGCGTTCACCGGAACGCCGCTGATTGCTGGGGAGGAGCGTACGCGCGAGGTCTTCGGGGACTACGTCTCGATCTACGACTTCCAGCAGTCGGTCGAGGACGGCGCCACGGTCCGCCTGTTCTACGAGAATCGGACACCCGAACTTCGGCTTCAGAACCCCACGCTGAACGACGACATCTATACCCTTGTCGAGGCAGCGGAACTGGACGAGAACCAGGAGCAACGCCTCGAACAGGAGCTCGGCCGCCAGTACCACCTGATCACGCGTGACGACAGGCTCGACACCATCGCCAAGGATATCGTCCGTCACTTCCTCGCCCGGGGATTCCAGGGCAAGGCGATGGTCGTCTCCATCGACAAGGCAACAGCACTGCGAATGCACGACAAGGTGCGGACCCACTGGCAGGCTGAGCGCTCGCGGGTCGAGACGGAGCTTGCGAAGGCGCGCTCGTACGCGTCGAAGGCCGAGCCGGACGCGGTCGCTGATCTGGGAGATCGACTCCGGGTCCTGACCACGACGGACATGAACCTGGTCGTTTCGCCCGCGCAGAACGAGATCGAGCAGATGCGCCAGCTCGGGCTGGACATCGCGCCGCACCGCAAGCGGATGAACGAGGAGGCGCTCGACGACAAGTTTAAGGATCCGGACGATCCACTGCGCCTCGTCTTCGTTTGCGCAATGTGGCTCACCGGATTCGACGCGCCGAGCTGCTCGACGATCTACCTCGACAAGCCGATGCGGAACCACACGCTGATGCAGACCGTTGCGCGCGCGAACCGCGTGTTTCCCGGCAAGCACAGTGGCCTCATCGTCGACTACGCGAACGTGTTTGCCTCCCTCGAGAAGGCCCTCGCCATCTACGGTAAGGGCACGGGCGGCGCAACGCCCGTGCGCGATAAACGCGAACTGGTGGAGGATCTGCGGCGCGCGCTTGATGCGGCCCTCGTTTATTGTCTAGGCCACGGCGTCGACATCCCGGCCATCGCGGCATTGCCCACCGGCAACCTGAGTCGCCTGACCGCGCTCGCCGATTCCGTGGACCGCCTCATCGCGCCGGATCCCGTTCGCAAAGATTTCCTGGCCCACGAGCGGCTCGTGCACGCTCCTTATCAGGCCGTGAAGCCAGATCCTGTCGTCACCGAGTTCGCCGCCCGTGTCGCGTGTCTCGCCGTTATCGGCGCGGAGATCCGTCAGCGCACGAATCCAGGACCGCCAGCCATCTCGGCGGTCATGTTCCAGATCAACAACTTACTCGACGCGTCCATCGAGGCTGACGGCTTTCGGATTCCGACGGTGCGGGAACAGCCAGGTCCTCCGTATGGGGTCATCGACATCTCAGCAATCGACTTCGCGGCGCTGGCGAAGCGCTTCGAGAAGAGCCAGCGGAAGAACGTCGAGATCGAGCGTCTCAAGCTGGCGGTCCGGGCGCAGCTGGAGAAGATGGTCCAGGCCAACCCGACGCGCGTCGATTACCCATGTCCCCGGACTCTTCTGTAACCTATGTCCCCCGACCGTACCGCAACGCTGGCTAACACGAGCATGAAACCGGCGGCGTCCAGCGTCAGTGGCATCGTCGGGCAGTCGGGCGCCGCGGCTTATGCGCCGTCCGTTAGACCGCTGGAAGGTAATTCTCTCAGCTATGGAGCATGACGATGGCTACCAAGCGACGATTGGCGTTGGGGTGATGGCGCTCTTGTGGGCGTCGGACGTCACGGCGCAGTCCCCGCAGGCGGCGCGGGAAGCGCATAACGAGTCCGTCGTCCGGCGACACCACGACGCCATCAACCGCGGCGATGTTGCGGCGGCGGCGGCGTTCTATGCGCGCGACGATCTGGG
>JACDDJ010000632.1 GCA_013817065.1 Acidobacteriota bacterium | reverse complement strand
CGCGTGCTCATGGGCCGCATCGAGATCCTGTTGGAGGACGACGCGGACTGGAAGACCGTGCGCGACCGGGTCACCAACGTATTCGGCATCGCGAACTTCTCGCTCGCGCGCTCGGCACCGCTGAACGTCGAGGCGATCGCATCACAGATCCTCGAAGATCTCGGCGCCCGCGACGTGTCGACCTTTCGGGTATCGGCGCGCCGCGCCGACAAGCGGTTCCCGCTCACCTCACCACAGCTCGAGCGCGAAGTCGGAGGTCTGATCAAGCTGGCGCGCGGCTGGACAGTGAAGCTGTCGAAGCCTGAGCTCACGATTCATGTCGAGGGGCTGACCGACAAGGCGTTCTACTACTTCGACAAGCAGCCTGGCGCCGGAGGATTGCCCGCGGGAACGAGTGGACGCGTCGCGTGCCTGCTGTCTGGAGGGATCGACTCTCCGGTCGCGGCGTGGCGGCTGTTGCGGCGCGGTTGCCGCGTAACCTTCATCCACTTCCACAGCTATCCGATCCTGTCGCGCGCCTCGCAGGAGAAGGCGCGAGAGCTGGTGACGCTGCTGACCAGGTTTCAGTACGACTCGCGCCTGTTCCTCGTTCCCTTCGGAGAGATCCAGCAGCGTGTCGTGCTGGCGGTCGCCCCGCCACTGCGCGTCGTGATCTATCGGCGGCTGATGATGCGCATCGCCGAAGCGATCGCACGGCGCAATCGCGCCCAGGCTCTCGTCACCGGCGACGTCGTCGGCCAGGTCGCGTCACAGACGCTCGAAAACATGGCGGCAATCAACGACGTCGTCCGCATGCCGGTCCTGCGTCCGCTCGTCGGACTCGACAAGGAGGAGATCACCGCCGAAGCGCAGCGCCTCGGGACGTTCGAGATCTCGATCATCCCGGACCAGGACTGCTGCACCCTGTTCACGCCCCGGCATCCGGCGACGAAGTCCCGGCGGACGGAGGTCGAACGCGCCGAAGCCGGGCTCCCGATCACCGACATCGTTACTGAAGCGGTAAACGCCGCCGTCATAGAGCAGTTCCACTTCCCGGCGCGGCCGGTGCGGGCGCGGGGCGCGAGGGAAAACGGGGACACTCAACTTAACGCTAACTCGTTGACTCAAGAGGGCGGCGGTCCGACTTGACGCCCTGTCCCGTCAATCAGTTAGCGTTAAGTTGAGTGTCCCCGTTTTCCCGTTCGTCGGTCGCGCGCGTTATAGAATTGATTGCTTTGCCAACCGCCCGTGACGAGGGCAGAGGAGCACCAGTGAAGATCAGTGCAGGGAAGCTCGCCGGAATGAAAGCGGTGTCGAACGCGCGCGGTGTTATTGCGGCCGCCGCGATGGACCAGCGTGGATCGCTGAAAAAGGCGCTCGCCAAGGAAAAAGGCGGCGACATCGGCGACAAGGACATGGAAGAGTTCAAGATCCATGTCACCGAGGTCCTGACCCGCCACGCCACCGCCATCCTGCTGGATCCCGAATGGGGGATCCCGGCGAGCAAGCGGCGGTCGAACAACGCCGGTCTGCTGATGGCGTATGAGAAGACCGGTTACGACGCGAACACGCCCGGCCGCCTGCCGGACCTGCTCGACGTCTGGTCGGTGCGCCGGCTCAAGGAAGCCGGGGCCGACTGCCTCAAGATCCTGCTGTACTACACCCCGTTCGATCCCGCGCACATCAACGAACACAAGCACGCGTGGGTGGAGCGCATTGGTGACGAGTGCCGCGCCAACGACATCCCCTTCTTCCTCGAGTTCGTCGGCTACGAAGACGGCCTGGACGAAAAGGGCGTCGAGTACGCCAGACGGAAGCCGGAGATCGTGACGAAAACGATGCAGGAGTTTACGAAGGACCGCTACGGCGTGGACGTCATGAAGGTCGAAGTACCGATCAATATGAAGTTCGTCGAAGGCGCGAAGATTTTCGGCGGCCAGAAGGCCTACTCGAAACAAGAGGCGATGGATCACTTCCGCCGCTCCGCCGATGTTGCGACGAAACCGTTTATCTACCTTTCCGCTGGCGTCAGCAATGCGGAGTTCACCGAGTCGCTCGAACTGGCGGCCGAGGCCGGCACCCGTTTCTCTGGTGTGCTGTGCGGTCGCGCGACGTGGAAGGAAGGCATCCCGGTGTTCGGCAAGCAGGGCGCCCAGGCGTTCCGCACATGGCTAGAGGGTGAAGGGGTCGTCAACATCAAGAATGTGAACGCACGTCTCGAGGCCGCGCATCCGTGGTTCGAGTTCTACGGCGCGAAGAGCCCCGACGAGCTCGCGTAGCTTTCAGGCACGAACCGGGAGTTCAACGACGGCGGCTGGTGTCTCACCGACCGCCGTTTTTATATTGAGCGTCGTTCCTGGCTGGACGAAATCGCGGTGAACGTAGGCGAGCGCCAGCCGCTTGCCGAGAGCCGGAGAGTCGGCCGCGCTCGTGACTCGGCCGACCTCTCGTGCGTCACTCAGGACGAGGTCGCCCGGGTCTGCCGAGCCGTCCACTGCCAGGCCCACCAGCTTCTTCGCAACTCGTCCGCCGCCACGATGCAGGACGCGGATGATGATTTCCTGTCCGACATAACAGCCCTTCGTCAGGCTGATCGCGCGATCCTCGATCCCCGCTTCGAGCGGGATGGTCGTGCTGTCCATGTCCTCCAGAAAGCGCGGGATGCCGGCTTCGATGCGAGTTACGTCCGTAGTCTCGCGGTCGATCAGAACCGCACCGGCATCGACCAGCGCTTCCACCAGCCCGGCGGAGTCCGCAGACGGCACGACCAGATCGATTCCTTCTATTCCGAGATCGCTGCTCGGAAGTTCATACAGGAAGTCCAGGCCTTGCGCTTTCACGCTCGCCATGATGCCGGCTGCTTCCGGACCATAGAGACCAACCTGTGCGGTCGTTGCAGTGACATTCTTGACGACGACGTCCTCGGTGATGACGAACATGTCGAGGTGCGCGCGGACGCTCTCGGTGACGCCAGCTTCCAGATCCAGCAGGACGCCATCGCCAAGCTCGAAGACGCGCATGTCCGATATCATCCGGCCCTGCGCCGTGAGCAGCGTCGCGTAACAGCCGGTGCCGGACGTGAGCGCGGCGATGTCGTTGGACAGAAGCCCCTGCAAGTAGGATCTGCGGTCCTCGCCCGAGAGCAGCAGGCGGCCGCGATCGATCCGCGGAAACACGCCCGCGGCGTGGTGCAGGGCGCGGTAC
>JACDDJ010000086.1 GCA_013817065.1 Acidobacteriota bacterium | reverse complement strand
ACGGTCCCATGATCGCGGCGGCCTGCCCGCGCGCGAGCGTCAGCGAGACGTTCGCCAGGATCGGCAACTCGCCGCGCGGCGTGGTGTAGGACTTCGAAAGATTGTCGATCTTCAGCATCGGAATGGCTTCAAGGCCGGACGGGTCAACTTCCAACTACCAACTTCCAACTACCAACTTCCAACTCCCGAACGTGCATTTCAGAGGCCGTGTCCGACGCCGGCAAGCTCGCGGTAGACGCTTTCCACCTGCTCCGTCATGCGCGCCACCGTGTAGTGCTGCCGCACACCGCCCGCACCGGCGGCGCCCAGCGACGCCGCGAGCACCGGATCCTGTTTGAGCGCGAGAAGTCCGTCGGCAAGCGCATCAGGGTCGTCCGCATCGACGATCAGACCGCCGCTGGTGTTCTCTACGATCTCCGGGAACGCACCGCGCCGAGGCTGGACGACCGGCACACTGGATGCCATGGCCTCCATCAGGAACAGTCCCTTCGGCTCCTTGTACGTCGTCGGAACGGACATGACGTCGAGCTCGTGGAAGAACGCGACCTTCGCGGCGCGATCCAGTTCTCCGCGGTACTCGAACTCCGCACCGAGCCCTGCCTCCTCCAGCACGCGCCGCGCAGCGTCCAGGTACCCCTGATGCTCGGGCGGCAGGTAGCCGGCGGCCAACAGGCGCGAGCCTTCAGAGCCTGGACGCTTTCGCATGCGCCGGTAGGCCTCGACGAGAACGTGCAGGCCTTTCTCGGGCGCAACCCGGGCGAAATATCCAACGGTGAACGGACCGGCCGGCCGGGCGGTTCGCGTGCTGAAATCCTCGGTGTTGATGCCGAGCCGGCCGAGCCTTACCTTGTCCTGCGGGATGCCAAGGTATCCGGGCATGTAGTCGTAGTAGTACTGGCTGACCGCGAGGAACACGTCCACGTGCGCGCTCAGATCGCGGATCATCTGCATCGATTGCCCGCGATGGGGTTCTCCGAGCTGATCGAGGAAGAGGTCGTCACCCTGGAGGGTGCAGACAATCGGCGCCTTCAGCTCACGCTTGAGAGGCTCCGCGAGGCCGAGCAGCAGCGAATACGGCAGGTTGATGACGTCGAAGCGTCGCTCGGTCCTCAACCACTCGAGCAGCTTGTCAATCTCTTTGGCCTGAAAGCCCCTGGTGCCCTTGAGCATCGACACCGTCATCTCGCCGAGGCTCTTCGCATCCACCTTGATCGACCGTTTGGTCGCGAGCTTCAGCGCCCACGAGGAGTCCCATAGTTTGTCGAGAAAGCGCGGCGTGTGGCGAAACAGCGCCGAGTGCTGCTCGAGGAACACGCTGATCCCGCCGAAGAACACGTGCTCACCGCTGACGTTGCGTTCGTCCGTCCTGGTCGGCGTATAGACCGGCGTCAGGACGACATCGTGCCCGCGGCGCAGCAATTCGGCGGCGAGCGCGTTGTCGCGCAGGCAGCTGCCGCAATACATGCTGCCGGCGCCACCGGTGAACGACAGGATCCGCATGGTTATAAGGCGACTGCCGCCTGGAAGGACCGTCGTGCGTAAAGATGTTCGAAGAGATTGCCCTCGTGCGGCTGATCCCAGCTGATCACGTTGGTTGGGATCGCGCCGACGTTCAGCCGGTCCACATGCGGCGACGCCAGCAGCTTGTCGACGAGCGGACGGTGACCGGTCAGGGCCGTGACCACGAGTGTCTTGCCGAGTGGCTCGGGCATGCGTGCCATTTCTTCGGCAGACACTTTCACGACTGACGCGAACGGAAAGAGGAACTCGCGATTGGCGAGTGGATGCTCGGCGCTGTCGCAGAGTATGACCGTGGGCAGCAGGTAGGTGCAGCCATCGTGCTGCACGAGACGGGGTCCGTTTCTCAGTTCCGCGGTAACCTCGCGTGCGCCCGGGGTGTCGAGCCCGATGTCGATCTGGAGCGAGATCCGCTCGGCGACTTTGGGATCCGCGAACGGAGCCAGCGTCGCCTCTGGATCGTCGGCCGAGCGCGGCACGATCTTCACCAGCTTCTCCGCCAGCGCCTGCGCGACCGCTTCCGCCTGTGATTCCGCAACCCAGACACCCGACGCGTTCACACACGACCGTCCGCCGTTGTCGGCAATCGACGAGGCGATCAGATTGACGTGACGCTCCCACGCACCGAGCTGATCCTCCCCGATGAGGACCTTGCTGTACCCCGGCCCGTGAATCTCGACGCGCGGGTCGCCTTCCCATGATCCGACGGCGCTGACATCGCCGAAGAACATGCTCCGGCCGGTGCGGCGAAGGATCTCGCCGGCACCGGCGTGGTCGGCCGGGTAGTAGCTGAACGCCTCCGGCGGGCACCCGGCTTTCATGAAGGCCTGCGCCAGCCGATACGGCGACCAGGGCTCGGCGCTTCCAGGCTTCAACACCAGCGGAATCTTCAGCGCGATGGCAGGCACCCACAATGAGTGGACGCCTGGCGAGTTGCTTGGCAGCACGACCCCCAGCGACTGGGTACGCGGATAGAAGCTCAGTGAGTGACCGCCGTGTTCGCCGTGGCCGGCATCGAGGATCGAGAGATCCAGTGACCGGGTCAGACCGCGCAGAACGGTCCGCATCTCGGTCATCACGCCGGCAATCTTGCCCATGTTCCTGCGCACCAGCGCGTGCGGCATGCCGGTGGTGGCGGACAGCTGGTGGACGTAATCGTCCGGCGTCTGCTGGTCGTCCCCGAGCGGGAGCGTGTCGTTGAGAAAGTGGTCCGCGGCACGCGCGCAGATGTCGAGCAGTTGCTCGAACGGGATCTTCGCCAGCGCGAGACGGGCCTCGCACTGCGTTTCGTCGCGCAGATCCCGGCGGATGATGCCGCCGTTGGCCTGACTCATCTCGGCGAAGGTCTCACGCGTCCGGTGATGCGGCATGCGGATGACGTCGAGGCTCTTGTAGGGGACGCCGTGGCGAAGAATCGGTATGTGAATCATGCTGAAGTCCTTCGTAAGACGTCAGTTTAATGCACCCGGTTTCCTGCGGTAGGGGAGCCGGGGGCAGAGGCATTGCAGGGGGTTTCTCATGGCACGGCAGGGCTCGCTGATCCCCTCGACACGAGAGCTCGAGGGTTTCCTTTACCGGGAGGACTTCATCACCGCTGGCGAGGAGCTCGCCCTTCTGGACCGCATTCGGTCCCTCGACTTTCACGAGATGAAAATGCGCGGGGTGATCGCGCGCCGGCGGGTCATTCACTACGGCGTTAAATACAGCTTCGAGACGTTCAAGGCCAGCGAGGGGCCGCCGATCCCGGCGTTCCTGTTGCCGCTCCGCGACCGCGCGGCCGGATTCGCCGGCGTCCAGCCGGATGATCTCGCTGAGGCGCTGCTGACCGATTACGCTCCCGGCGCGCCGATCGGCTGGCATCGCGACGCGCACCCGTTCGACATCGTGATCGGAATTTCGCTGCTCTCAGCTTGCCGGTTCCGCTTTCGACGCGGCAAAGTGCGCGCCTGGGAGACGGTGGATGTGCCGCTCCCACCGCGCTCTGCCTATGTGCTGACGGGACCGGCACGGACGGTATGGGAGCACAGCATCCCGCCCGTCAAGGAGCACCGCTACTCAATCACGTTCAGGACCCTGAGGAAGAAATCCGCATAGAGGTCGATCGGTTTCGCGGCGGCAGCCTTCCTAGATGTTCGAATCGCACGCCGGGGCGCAGATGCCGTTGCAGAGAACATAGCCATCGGGACAGCCGTTCTCGTCCGGCGCCACGGCATACTGCTTCTGCACGTGCCCGAGGTCCTTCAGGGCATGCCGCAGCACCTCTTCGATCTGCTTATAGCTCGCGCGATTGGTGGCGTACAACTCCACCGACGCGTTCTCGAGCGCGTTGGCAAACCACCGGAACGCCGCGAGTGACATGGCGTCGTTTGCGGACGGTTCCCACTTTCTCATACGAACTCCTCTCAAAGTTTTGTTTCCGATCGACGGTGGTGCGATCGCGCTACGGCTTGCGGGGACCTCGCTGCACGAGCCAGACGTCACGCTTGCGCTCGTCCCTGGCGAAGAGTATCGAATCATCGCCCATCGGCTGGACGCCGGCGAAAGAAATCCCCGGCGACTCGTTCGCGGTCACCTGGCGCATCGAACCGTCGGCGAGCGACATGGTGAACAGGTTCTGCGCGCCCTCGGTGCTTCGGCTGAGGAACAGCCGGCCGCGCTGGTGATCGACCTTCGCGTTCGGGATCACGCCGTCCTGCACCTGGCCGACGGTACGACGACGGCCGTCGAGCCCGAGCTCACTGACATCGAGGTGATAGCTGCCGCCGCGCTGACTGCTGTGGATCAGGACGATGGCGGTGTCGCTCGACCACCCGGGGAGACTCAGCGCCCCGCGTGGCGTCTTCCCGCTGGCCACCCGAAGTGGACGGACAGCAGCAAGATCCCACACGTACACCTCCTCGACGCCGTCGCTGTTCCGTACCAGGTAGGCAAACGCATTTCCGGATGGGGACATCCGCAGGTCACGAATTCGCGCGCCGGCCGGCGCCGCCACCAGCAGTGACGGCTCCTCTCGCCCGGCAAGGTCGGCGACCCGGATCTCGTGACCCTGCGCACCGTAGACGACAAAATACAAGCGGGCACCGGTGCGGCTCCAGGCGAGTGTCTGATCGACCCAGTCGATTGGTGGTGAGATGGCGCTGACACTGGGCAACACGCCGCGTTCCGACAAAATCCGTCCTTCGGCGGTCGAGAGGTTCTTGACCCGCACCCGAAGCTCCTGCGCGATGGCGGTGCGCTGAAAATATGCCAGCCACGTACCGTCGGCCGACAGCCGCGCGGCGAATCCATCGTCGATTACCTGCGTCCGCATCGGTCCGCTGCCTGCCGATGCGACCAGCACTCTCGCGTCGAAGAACTGAAAGCCCTCGCCCGGCGTCGGCTGGGCGCGCTGAAAGGCCATCTGCTGGCCGTTGCCCGCAATCGATGGCCAGAAATCTCCGAGCGCATCACCCGTGAGCTGCCGGGTCGCGCCGCTCGACAGGTCAAGGCTGAAAAGGCTGGGAACGCTCGACGTCTGTTCGAAGGCAATCACCGCACCATCGCTGGAAGCCCCGGTCGCCTGTTCGACCATCTGGCTGGAGGTCAACTGGGTCGCCCGCCCGGTCGAGATCGAGAGTTGCCACAGGTCCAGCTGTCCGCCGCGATTCGAGCGGAAAACGATCGTGTCTTCGGACGTCCACAGCGGCTCCCGGTCAACGGATGCATCGCTGGTCAGCCGCTCGCGGTTCGATCCGTCGAGGTGACTGGTCCACAAGTCGCTCTGACCACCGACGTTGGCGTCCATCACGATGCGTGTGCCGCCGGGTGAGACGTCCACACTTCGGAAGATGGGGCCATTCATCCACTGCGCGCTGATGTCTTCCAGCTTCCCCGACGGCACGTCGAGCCGGATCAACGACTGGGTGGGCTTGCCGCGATCGACCTCCAGGTAGATCGCATTGCCGATCCAGCGGCGCAGATAGGCCTGGTTCAACTCCCGATCGAGCGGTGCGCTGACCCGCGGCGAACCGCCGAAGAATGCCGGCACGATCATCACGAACTTGTCATCCCCTTGCCGGACGACGGCGGCGAGCTCGCGTCCGTCCGGTGACCAGAGATGACTGAGCACGGCGCCCTGAACCGTCACCGGCACCGAGTCGGCTCCCTCGATCGCCTGCATGAAAATGCGTGATTGATTGTCGCGATCGGAAATGAACGACAGCCACGCACCGTCTGGTGAGATCCGGGCATCGAACTCGGCGCTCGGCCACGTCACGGCCGGCACGAGCGTGCCGCCGACGCTGGAGTCACCCTCCGATGATGGCCACTTGTAGGCACCAAGCGCCAGAGCCCCTGCGAGCAGCAGCAGGCCCGCGAGCTGCAGCGCCCAGCGTGGCAAACCCGCGGCCGGCGCCGCGGATACGGGAAGGGTCGCGGTGCTGAGACCTTCCGCAGCACGACTCAGTGTGTCGGCAACGACCAGCGCGGATTCCGGCCGGTCCTGCGGATCCGCCCGCAGACACGCATGGACGATGTCGCGCACCGGCGGCGGTGTCGAAGGCGCGAGTTCAGCGAGTGGCTGCACGCGTCCGGCGAGCATCTGCTGGATGTACTCGTCGCGTGTCTGACCGTCGAACGGCAGCCGCCCGGCCAGGCACCGGAACAGCACGACCCCCAGCGCAAAGAGATCGGCGCGGCCATCGAGTGGACGGCCAAGCGCCTGCTCCGGCGCCATGTACTGAGGCGTACCGGGGATGTCGCCCGGCAGCGTCAATCCACTTTGGGTCAGACCCGCGTCCGTGTTGACGCGCGCAATGCCGAAGTCGAGCAGCTTGATGTGACCGTGAGGCGTCACCATCACGTTGTTCGGCTTGACGTCGCGATGAACGATGCCCCGGGCTGGGCGTTAGCAAGACCCTCGGCAATCTCCGAGCCGTAGCGGAGCGTCTCGCTGAGCGTCGGGATGCGCCGTGACAGGATGTCGCCGAGCGTCTCGCCCTCGACAAACTCCATTACGACGAGTGTTGCGCTACCCGTTTCGAGGAGCTCGTAGACCTTGCAGATGTACGGATGATCGAGAGAGGCGGCCGCGAGCGCCTCGGCGCGCAGACGCAGGACGGCGCTGGTATTGCCCGGTTCGCTGTCGCGGATTGCTTTGAGTGCGACCGGACGGTTGAGACGAGTGTCGATCGCCTTCCAGACGACCCCCATCCCGCCGCTGCCCAGGGCCGCGACCACTCGATAGTGACCGACGAGCTCCGCGATCACTGCTGGTTCCTTTCCGGAGAACCGTCAGAACGTGTGCGGAGAAGAATATATCGCTTTCCGGTTTGTCGCCGCGATCCGGCGACTCAGAACTTCCACTTCGTGACAGCGTCGGCGGTGCGGACGATGAGCGCGTCTTTCAGCAGGACCGGCTGCGCCCAGGTCTGGCTGTCGGCCACCTTGTAGCGCCGCAGCTCGTCGAACTTCTCGGGGGTCCGGCGCGCCACGATGAGGTCGCCCTCTGTCGTCAGCACGAGCAGGTGCGCTCCGGCACTCTGCAGGCTGGCGTTGCCGCCGCTGCGACCTTCCGTCGTCCATTTCACCGTGCCGGTCTTCGCATCGAGGCAGAACAACTGCCCTTTACGCTTGCTCGAGAACCCATAGAGGAAGGATCCATCCGCCACCGGCGAGCTCATGTACATCGGCACGTCGGTGTTGTGCCATACCCGCGTCGCCGCCAGCCCGGTGGCTGCGTTCGCGATGCGGTAGCCGAATGTGCCGCGACATCCTCGTGGTTTCGGGCACACGAGGCCGCGCCGAAGAACATCGCGACTAAAACCCCGTGTCCGATTCGAGTCATGTTGGTAGTTGGTAGTTGGAGTTTGGAGGTTGATCTAATACACACCCTCCACGACCGTCGTCGCGAACTTGGAGAATGGCCGCACGTTGCGGACGCCATCCCACGGGTATGCGCCGCACGGACGTTCACGCTCCGCTTCGTCACGTTCCAGGAAGCGCGGCATGAAGAACTCCTTCGTCAACGTCGTCAGGCGCACCCGCCCGGTCTTGCCATATTCCACCAGCTGGTCGGGTTGGTCGGGATTGACCACCTCGATCATGGCGCGGGGCGCCGGCGGGTAGTAGATGATCGCGTAATTGTCAGCCGGGTCAACGGGGATCTTGTGCGTCGCGAGACCCATGAGCGTGTTGCCATAGGTCGGCGCGAAGTAGATCCCGTCGAGCAACTCCTCGACAGCGAAGCGATGGAACTGCGGCGTCATTTCGGTGCCGCCGCAGAATACGCCCTTGATCCCCATCGACTTGAGCGACACCTTCTCGCACAGTGCCTCGAGCAGCTTCGGCGTGGTGAAGAGGCACTCGATGCCGGGGTGGGCGCGGAGCAGCGTCAGGGCCTGGTCGATGACGTGACGCTTGTAGGCTTCCATCTGGTCCATCTGCCGGCCCTTGATCAACTTGATGACCCAGCGGGGATCGAGATCGACCATGAAACACATGCCGCCGCGGTGCTGCGCGAGGTGTTCGATCGCGAGCCGCAACCGGCGCGGACCGCTCGGCCCGACGTGGAGCCAGTCGGCGCGACGCGGGAAGGACTCGTCTGGCAGCGTCTCGCTGAAGTTCTCGTAGTCGATCCGGAAGTCGTTCACGTTGATGCGTGACTTCGGAACGCCGGTGCTTCCGCCCGTTTCGAAAGTGTAGATCGGGCTCTCGGCAAAGGCCTTCGGAACCCAGCGGCGTACGGGCCCGCCACGCAACCATTCGTCCTGGAAGAACCCGAACTTGTCGAGATCCTGGTAGGTGTTCACCTCGGTCATCGGGTCGAAGTCGAACGACTTCGCGCGCTCGAGCCAGAACGGTGACCCGGTGGCCGGATCGAAGTGCCAGCGGACAATCTCGGCCACGTGCGCGTTGAGTTTGTCTTTGGCGGCCTGGATAGATGATTCGGAAACGTCAGGAGCTGCAGTCGACGGCATGGGCAAATATTAGCCCACGGCACGGCGGAAGCACAGGACACAACCTGCGGCCTGTGACGGCTACCGGGACGAGCGGCCGCTCTGTCTGGCGAGGTCGCGGACGAAGGAGGCGCGGCGCGCGGCTGCTGGTTCAGCGGTCAGGCGGTCGACGGGCCAGGGCATGCGCCAGGACCAGTTGTCGTCACTGACGACGGCGGGGACGTTGATGCGGTCACACCATCCGAAGACGTCCTGCACGGGGATGAGGAGCAGGTCGGACCGCGCCGAGAAGATCGCGTTCAGCAAGCCGTCGAGCACGCGCTCTGAGAAGGGCTCCTCGGGGCGGATCCCCGAGTCCCGAAGTTGGGGCAGCGCCAGCACCGCGACACGCTCCTGATCGTCGGCCTCGGCCCACCATTCGGCGAGCGTCTCGGTGTCGTGCGTGCCGCTGATTGCGACCGATACCACGGGGTACGCGGCCGGGTCCATGAACGGCTTGCCCTCCGCCTTCCAGTCACGCTCCCAGCGCATAACTTTGAGGCCGGGGATCCCAAGCCGGTCGAGTGAGGCACGGACGAAATCCGGGACGATCCCGAGATCCTCGGCGATGACGAAGCCGCCATGCTCACGGAACAGCGTGAGCAGCCGCTCCCCTTGCGCCAGCTGCTCCGGTTGTTCCGGTGGATGGAAGGCGGTCGAATCGTCCTTCTCGCGAACGAAGGTGCGATAGAAACCGACCAGGTGATCGACGCGAAAGCCGTCGAAGAGCGCGGCACAGCGGACGGCCCGCTGGCGCAGCCACTCGTAGCCATTCGATTCGAGCACCTTCCAGCGGTAGGCCGGAAGGCCCCAGTCCTGCCCTGTCTCGGAGAACGCGTCGGGGGGAACTCCGACGGAGGCGTCGACCCGGAACTCGTGCTGGCGCGCCCAGACGTCGGCACTGTCGGAGCTCACCATGAACGGGAAGTCGCCGAGGATCGCCATCCCTGCGGCCGCGCGTGCGGCGGCCCATTGCTGGTCGGCCAGCCACTGCAGCCACTGGTAGTACAGAATCTCGCGCTGCAGGTTCTCGCGAGCCGCGACGAGGGCCAGGGGATCGCGGTCGCGAAGCGGCGCGTCCCAGTCGAGCCACGAACGCTCCTCGTGCGCGGCGTGCAGCGCGCGATAGAGGGCGTAGTCGTCCAGCCACCACGATTCACGTTCCGTGTACTCGCGGAACTCCTCCGCGCGAGGGCTGCCCGGCTGCCACTGCTCATCGAAGAACTGCTCGAAGATGGTCTGGAGCACCTCGTTTTTCAAACCGCGAACGGCGTTGTGTTGCACCGCTTTGGCGGCCCTGACACGTGCCAGACGGGCCTGCTGATCGGGATCGAGCGTGTCGACGCCGCCGACGGCCGCAAACTCCGGGATATCTTCCACCGAGATGAAAATTGGATCGATCGCCATCGCGCTGAGCGCCGAGTATGGCGAGCTCTGACCGTGCGCCATCTCGTTGACGGGCAGCAGTTGCAGGACGGAAAAGCCGGCGTCGCGGAGCCACGCGGCAAAGACCGGCAGGTCCGCGATCTCGCCGATCCCCCAGCTGCGCGCAGTGGGGATCGAGAAGAGCGGCACCAGTGCGCCGGCGCGACGGCCATCCAGCGTCCGGTCAGCCACCGACATGCTCCATGACCCGCGCAACGCCGTCGGCGAACACCGGCGGATCCGGCAGCAGACTGAGAACAAGGAATGCCTCGTGCGCGAAGTCGAAGAAGAAGCCGGGGTGCACGAGCACATCGCGCTCCCTCAGGAGTGCGATCACGAGTTCCTCCTCGCTCCATCGGGACGGCACGCGAATCACCGCGGACCATCCGCCTTCGGCAGCCAGTAGTTCAACGGCCGGATTGGCGGCGACGGCGGACTGCAGTGCCGCGTAGTTGGTCTGGATTCGCTCGCGGATCTGCCGCCGAATCTCCGCCCCGCTCTCAATCAGCGCCGGCGCCGCCGCCTGCACGGGAGTCGAGACCGACAGGTAAGTATCGCAAATCAATTCGAGGCGCTCGAGGGCATCGGCGACGAGTTGATCAGGGCCATCGACTCGAATCCAACCGAGTTTCACCTGGGGCAGGCCTGCTGATTTTGACAACCCGCCGAGGTGAAACGAGAGGCAGTCCCGGTTCGACGCCGCCCGGCGTCCATCACCCTTCGCTGCGGCGAAGGAATAGTCGGTGAATACCTCATCCACGATCAGCGCCGCCTCGCGCTCGGCGCACCGCGAGGTCAACTCGCCGAACTCCCTGAGCGAGAGCATCGAGCCAGTCGGATTGTTCGGGCTGACCGCCAGCACAGCGCGCGTGCGTTCCATCCACGCCCGGTCGACACTCTCGACATCGAGCTCCCATCGCCCGTGATACTCGAGCCCGTAC